>JAFUUT010000344.1 GCA_017477685.1 bacterium
AAGTATGTTGACGGAAGTGGTAAAACCGAATAGAAAACAACAAGAATGTATTGACAACATTCAAGGGAAATATCTTGTATTGGCAGGACCCGGTACAGGAAAAACTTTTACAATTATTGAACGCATTAAAAATATGTTGTCAAAAGGGATTGATCCTGAAAAAATTCTCTGCCTTACATTCACTGATGCCGCTGCAAACGAAATGAAAAAACGTATTGAAAACGAGTTAAACGTCATATCCTGCGGGGTTCAAATTTTTACTTATCACGGTTTCTGCTGCAGTATTATTGAAGAATTTCCTGACGATTTTGAAATCCCTTCAAACTATAAAGTGATTTCTGAGCCGATTTCAAAAGCGTTTGTAAAAGAATGTATTGATGAAATTCACCCAGTATATTTTAGGACAGATAAAAACGACCCATATTATTACATCAACAAGATTAAAGGCAGAATTAGTGCGATTAAACAAAACCGCTTAACCAAAGAAAAGTTTTTCAAAAATTTGAGAGAAAATCCTGATTGGGAACCGGAGATTAAAAGAATTGAAGAGCTTATAGAAGATGTTGAACAGGGCCGAAATAAACGATATAAAAACCCGCCTTATGACAAAAAAGAAAATGCTATAAAAAAAGTTGAACAGGCAAAGGAACTTTGGAAATTCTATGAACTATATCAACAAAAAATGAATGAACAAAGGTATATTGATTACAATGACATGATAAATATGGTGTTGGAAAAGTTTGAATCAAGCCCGTCTTTTTTACATAAAATTGCCAATCGTTACGAATATATTATGGTGGATGAATATCAAGATACAAACAAATCTCAAAATGAGATAGTTTTCGCACTCTCTCACGCCCTTGAAACTGAAAATGTATTTGTTGTTGGAGATGATGATCAGATTATTTATCGTTTTCAGGGTGCAAAACTCGATACCATTGAAAATTACTTAAAAGAGTTTCCAGATACAAAAATTATTTGCCTGACAGAAAATATGCGTTCAACTCAAAGTATTCTTGATGCAGCAAGAGCTATTATTGCGCAAGATCCTTTAAGTTTAATCAATTCGCATAATTTTAAGGATAAAGACGGCAATCCGATTAATAAAAATTTGATAGCAAAAAATGAAGAAATGATTGCAAAGGATAAACCTGTCAGATTTTATAAATACGCAGACGTAATGCAAGAATATACAGAAATTGTAAATGAGATAGAAGCACTCATTAACTCTGACGATTGTCCAAAAAGTTCAAAAACAGGCGAAAAGCTATACTCTGAAATTGCAATACTTACACGCTCAAACGCAGAAGCACAATCCTTTGGTGAAATGCTGAAATTGAGAAATATTCCTTTTGAATTAAAAGAGGGAAAAGATATATTTACAATTCCTGCGGTAAATATTCTTTATTTCTATATCCAATTTTTGATTAACCCTGAGATGCACTCATATAGAATTTTTGAACTTTTAGTAGCAAAACCTTTTAATATTCATCCAAAAGATTATCGTGTATTATATGATGAAGTTTCAAAAGGGAAGACTTTTATAGAAGTCTTGAGAAATATTGATAAATGCCGATTTGTTGAGCCGGATAAATTTGAAAACTTTTTAAATACTTATGATTATTTAACGGAATACAAATCCAAAGAAAATATAAAAAATACGATTCTTGAAATCGGAGCAAAAACAGGAATTTTTGATTACTACTTAAATACTGAAATCAACAGATCTGAAAGTGTTGCAGGGATTAAAAAATTCATAGATGAAGCAGTTGGATTCTCAGAAATTTATAGAACAAGTTTTCTTGAAGAATTTTATGATTATTTAAAATCTATTATTGAAGATGATGA
>JAFUUT010000345.1 GCA_017477685.1 bacterium
ATTCCTTTTCCGACATATTGTGTAGCTTGGCCTCCTGTCGCAGTGTAACTTGAAATTTGGTCTACTTTATTTGCAACCTCAAGAACTTTATTAGATTCTTGTTGATTTTGATTCATTAAAGAGACATTTTTTGTAGAAGTTTTTACAAAACTTCTTGCTCTTCTTGACATGACTTTTATTGACTTATTCGTCTTCGCGGATGTTTTTGACATAGTTAGCTTGCTTTTACCTATTTTTGCTTGATTTGAAGATAATACAGCAGATTTTTCTTGAATTCTTGCACTAATATCTTGCAATTGGGAAGCTTTATCAGGATTATCTTGAGATGAAATAGATTCAGTCTGAGCATTTAAAGATTCTATTTCCGCATTTGCTAATTCATTTGCCTCACTCAATGCTGATATGTTTTTAGCTTCTTTGCTTATTTTTTTCTCATTTTGAGCAACATTTTTTTCTAAAGTTTTCATATCTTTTTTGAATTTTTGCTCATCTGTCTTCATTTTTTTTGCAATAGTTTTTGCATTGCTACTTGCATCCTTCATCTTCGAAGTATTGCTTTCAGTTTCACGCGTCCCTTGAGCGGCAGAAGATTGAAGTTGTTTTGTTTCATTTGTTATCTGCTTTCCCTCAGCTTCACTTACTTGAGCGTTTTGGGTATTATTTTGGACTCCGCCATTTTCAGCCCTTTTATTCATTTCATTATCAACTTTGTCCAATTTTTTCTTAATACCGGCACGTAAATAAAACGGAACATCTGAATTGTTCATTTCTCTGAGGTCTTGTTTTACAGCAGCAAGCTCTATATCAGATAAATCAGTTAAATTATCAAAATCAATATTACTTATATCAATATTTTTGTAGCTCGGTTCTTTTTCAGCTTCATTCTCGTTGCGTCTGTGAATTGCACCTGTAGAAACATCTGTTATTGATTTTGTCGTATTAACATCTGAAACATTCTTTAGAGCATTGTTATTATCTAAAGCCGAAATATTATTATAACTGCTTTGTGCTATATTATTTGTTTGTTTTGCATTGAAAATAGAGCCGTCTTTAGTTGCCCATTGAGGAAGACGCTTTGTAGAAGCAACTCCGCCTGCTTTGCCATTGCGCATAGCTTCAAGGAGTTTTTTAATATTCATGCTATTCTGTTGATTTACTGAATTAACACTCATTTTTTATGCTCTCTTTTCAAAATCTCTCTAGATATATAAAAAATTTTGAAAATCTCTAATTTCAGATATACTTCATTTCTTTACAATTCGTTACAATATAAAGAATGAGATTTTTTGCCGTGATAAAATCGAAATGTAAGAGATACATAAGAAGGGATAGTGAATATGAATAACAAAGTAGTTATAGGCGCACAATGGGGAGATGAAGGAAAAGCAAAAATAACTGATTTACTTGCTCAGCAGGCAGATCTCATTATACGATATCAAGGGGGATGTAATGCAGGGCATACCGTTGTTACAAACGGAAAAACATTCAAATTTCACCTGATTCCTTCAGGAATTTTATACAAAGGAAAAACTTGTTTTATAGGAAACGGAACCGTAATACTTCCGGAATATTTTGAGCAAGAGATTGAAGGGCTGAAAAAAGAGAATATCGATTTAAGCGGGCTAAAAGTCAGTCCTCTTGCGACTATAACCATGCCTTGGAACACACAAATTGACGGATATAGCGAAGATAACGCGACTAAAGGTAAAATAGGAACCACCCAAAAAGGTATTGGACCTACTTATACAGATAAAATGGCAAGAATCGCTCTAAAAATTCAGGATTTATATTCGCAAGAAAC
>JAFUUT010000019.1 GCA_017477685.1 bacterium
GATTTTTCAATAGTAAGTGCTTTTTTTGCATAGTCCTGTGCTTTTTCAAATTCTTTCATCTCATAATATACCATTGCAGTCAGGGCATATACTTCTTTGTTTATATTCTTTTTGCCGGAAATTGCCGTTTGAAGCGTTGTTATAGCTTTATTTAATTCATTTTTGTCAAAATAGTAGTATGCTAAGTGATATTTTTTCCAATATTCATTTTTGGCGGTTTTGTAAAGAACGTATTGCTTTGAAGAGTGTAATTCTTTATCAAATATTACGGATGAAAGGTCTTTTTTATCCAAATCATCTATAACATTTATTGCTTCTTTAGGGTTTTCCCCTTGTGCAAGGATTTCAGCTTTCAAGCGTTTGTAGTTGATGTTTTTTGGATTTTTTGATATTGCGGTGTCGATATAATTTTTTGCCTGTGTTATATCACCTATTTTCATGCTGCCAAAAGCGACAAGATAATTTGCGTAATCGGATTCCGTAAGCAGGGATGAATGTTTTATAAGTTCTGATGTCGCTTCTCGGCTTTGGTCGTTATACATGATATTTGAATATACTTCTGCAAGGTAGAATTGGTCTTTCTGTGTCAAATTTGAAGATGGAAAATAGAATTTCTTT
Source organism: bacterium (assembly GCA_017477685.1). Lineage (GTDB taxonomy): Bacteria > Cyanobacteriota > Vampirovibrionia > Gastranaerophilales > Gastranaerophilaceae > Zag111. The sequence goes on from JAFUUT010000019.1 coordinate 619, forward strand.
ACATCACTTTCAAGTAAAGAAGAAAGCTCGCTATCTTGTATTTTTGACATTGCTAATTCTGCCAAATTGAAAAAACCTATGGATGCCATCTCTTGCGTAAATCGCATATACGCATAGTCATTCGGAGTAATGCTCTCTATTAGTACTTTGAAATCACTGTATGAAGAACGTATATTGCTGTTTGTAAATTTGTCCATGGCAATTTTGTATTGATTTTTAATCGCATTTTTAGTCAAAGTTGCACGCTTTAATTCAAAAACAGGTATAACAACTTCCTGCTGGTATGTTCCGGACTGATTTTCCAATGGATTTACCGGTTTTATACTGTTTATGCTAAATGCAAAACTCGGAGCAGAAAGAAATAATATTATTGATATCAGGAATAGTCTTCTCATTATTCTTCATCCTCAGGTTTATTCAGATAGTACTTGTTAAATAAATCTAAAACTCTTTTTTCTTCATTATTCAAGTCATCAGCACAGACTAAACGGTATATGTCATTCATATCGTAATGTTTTAAGGTTTCTTCGTCTTGTGCCTGGATTTTTGAATTGTTTTCCGACAAAAATACCCTAACGATTTTATTTGACGGGATAGACATGAATACATCAACTAATTCTTTGTCAAAATGGCTTCCCGCACCTTCTGTTATGATATTTAGAACATTCTTTATCGGCATTTTATCACGGTAGTGCCTTTTTGAAGTTATTGCATCAAAAACATCTGCAACTGCAAGAATTCTTCCGCCTAATGTGATTTCTTCTCCTTTCAGGTGTCTGTAATATCCGCTTCCATCCCATTTTTCATGATGAGAAGATGCCATTTCCGTTATTATTCTGAAATCCGGAGACATATATATTTTATTTAGAATGTTGTGTGTAATTCTTACGTGTTCTTGAATATGTTTGTATTCTTCATCAGTAAGCTTGCCTTCTTTTTGCAATACGGAATCTCTAATTCCTATTTTGCCGATATCATGTAATGTTGCGGCTTTTTCCAATAATGCTTTATCATTTATATCCATACCCAGAGTTTCAGCTATTAATCCGGAGTATAAGCGTACTCTCATTGAGTGGCCTGCCGTAATTCTGTCTCTTGCATCGATAGAGGTTGCTAATGTATCAATAAAACTGTCAAATAAAAGTTTTTGCTCGTGATACATTTGTAATTGCCTGTCAAATAACTGAGCGTTTTCTAATGCGATACTTGCACTTCCGCCGATTGCGATAAGCAAATCTTCATCATTTTTTGTGAATACTCCGTCTATTTTATTCAAAACCTGAAAAGCACCTATAATTTCTCCGTTATTGTTCATAATAGGCATACATAATATTGTTTTTGTTTTATACCCTGTTTTTGTGTCTACTTCAGGATTAAATCTGGGGTCTGAATATGCATCTGTAATGTTCAGGGTTTCTCCTGTTTGTACGACATAACCTGCCAAACCTTTATCTGCAGGGAAACGTATTTCTTGGTTTTCGCCTACTCCAAGTGCAACTTTTGACCACAATTCGTTCCCTATCTTGTCCCACAAAAATACGGTACATCTGTCTGCTTGCATCGCGGTTTTGGTTTCTTCCGCTATGACTTTTAGTAACTCATCTATATCTGTCAATGCGGTAATTGAACGACTAATCTTTACAAGAGAAACTAAAGGATCTGTTTGGGTCGGCAAGGAATAATCCATTCCGTTTTGGAGTTGTTTAATTCTGGTATTAATTTCAGGACACAGATGGTATTTATCTTCCTGAGAGGACAATTTTAGTGCATTGTTGTAGTGAAGCAGAGCAATATCTTTGATATTTTGAGCAAAATTTATATTCCCCTTTGCGAGTTCATTTATTAGTAATGCTGTTGTGCTTTGTGACCTTTCAGACATAAAGGTTGCATCATCCAACAGCTCCAGTGAATCTTTGAAACTCTCTTTGCCTTGCGAAAAAGATAAAAATGCCATTAAGCTCATTGTAATTGCAAGACCTTCGGTGTTTTTTTCTTCTCGAGAATTTTTGTATGCCTGACATATAAAATCTGCAGCTTTGGAATATTCCTTTTCTTTTATAAAATCAAGACCATTTTGTATTAAATCTTTGGAATTTTCTATTGTAATGTTGCTCTCTGACATATTGCTCCTTTTTAATTATTGTACAATATTTTCAAGAATAATACAAAAAATGTTAACATATATACCCTAAATAATGTAATTGAATGAGGAAATTAAAGCTGGATAGTGCTATATTATCCTTGGCGTAATCTAATAGGAGAATTATTATGAGCGATACAAAAGAAATAATCAATTGCCCTGCATGCGGTAAACCGATGGAAAAGGTTCTTATTCCGTCTGCGAATATAAATATTGATATTTGTACGGAAGGATGCGGAGGAATTTTCTTTGACAATAGAGAATTTGATAAATTTAATGAAGAACATGAGGATATATCTGCTTTAATTGATAAACTTAAAGGTAAAAAGTATGCGCCTGCTGAAAAACAAGAAAATAGATTGTGTCCGGTTTGTGAAATGAAAATGGTGCAAAACAAATCCTGTATAAACGGAGAGATTTCTGTTGATGAATGTTATTGCTGCGGCGGGAAGTTTCTTGATTTCGGTGAATTAGAAAAAATCAGAGCAGAATATGCCAGCGATCGTGAACGCTCTAAAGCTGCGCTAGACTACTTAATGCGTGAAAAAGGTGAAGAACTGGCTCTTGAATCAATGGAACGCCTTAAAGATAACAGAACCATGCTCCAAAAATTATTTTTCTGGGAATAAATTAGTAATTATTGATAATTCTTTATAATAGCCCGAATTCATTAAATCGAAAAATCGTTTATATGAATTCGGTGCTATTTTTTTTATTGTTTCCCTGTCAATATACAGACCTTCTACAAATCTTGCGAAAAGTTCTGTCGGTCTGTTATAGTATTTATCAAGTTTGTTTATTCTTGCGCTTATTCTGGTTTGATGTCTTTGGCAGGATTTTAATCTTATATATGCCGCAAATGCTTCAGGTATATCGCAAAAATCTTTTTCAATATTATCTATCGAATATATTTCTGTTTTGCTCGAAAGTCCTCGGGTTATCAATTTTACTCTGTCGTGTTTTAACAAATATTTTGCATTTGAGCATTTTATGTATTTATCAAATTCTTTAAATTTTTTTGAACGCATAAATTTTGGGTAATGTTTTTTGATAATGGTTTCATATTTTTTGATGTCTTCTTTAATAATATTCTTATGTGATAATAATCTTTCAAATTTGGAATTCCGATCTACAAACCTTGTAACTTCTATAAGCTCTCTTTCGTAAAACTCTGTTTTTGTATCATCAAAAATATATTCCAGCGTTCCGCCGGTTTTCTCCATAACAGGCTCGATTTGTGCATGAATGTAATGTGCGAATTCATGTAAAAGTGTAGGCACAAACTTTTCTTTTGGTACATTTTTTGAGATGTCTATTCTGTTTTTTAAATAAAACCCTTGATAGCCGCGAGCTTTTGTCGTTGTGTGTACTTCAAGCCCGATACTTTTTAAAAACTTTACTAAATCCTTAGAATCTGCATCCATGGTATATATTTTAGTACAAATAAAACTAAAAAAGCTCAAGGTTTAATCTTGAGCTTTTTCATATAATTTAATCTTACAAATAATTAGCTAAAATACTTTTTACATAATTCTGTGTTTCTTTGTACGGCGGAACTCCGTCATATTTGTCTACCGCTCCGGAGCCGGCATTGTAAGCCGCAAGTGATAATATAATATTTCCGTTGTATTTGTTTAATAAAGATTTTAAATATTTTACTCCGCCTTCAACATTTTGGGTCGGATTGTACGGATCTTTTACTCCCATTGCTTTTGCTGTTGCAGGCATCAATTGCATTAGCCCCATGGCGCCTGCTTTTGATTTCGCATTAGGATTAAAACCGGATTCCTGCTTGATTAATGCTTGAACAAGCTTTTCGTCTATTCCGTTTTCTCTTGCAACTTTATTTATCATTCCCAATATTTGGCTCTTATCGGCAACTTTTGGTTTCGAAAAATCTTCTTTGGCTTCGTTAACTTCTCTTATTGCATTCAATAATGTAGCATTGTTCAATCCGCCTGTTGTGATGTCGTTGGTTAAATCATTTTCGTAAATATTGGCATTGACATTCAATGACGGATTTAAAAGTAATGACCCAAAATTGGACTGTGTTGTTTTTGAAAGTATTTTTTCAAATGACTGTACACTGTCTTTGCCGGGCGGATATATTGCATCCAGTGCATTTGGTGTTGGGGCTTGAGGCGCAGCTTTTCTTATGTTGCTGTTTGTATAGTTGTTTATTTGTGCAGCACGCTTCATTGCCGCTTCTCTTCCGCTTGAATTTAGTGAATTCTGAATCATTTCAGAAAACATTACCTAC
>JAFUUT010000346.1 GCA_017477685.1 bacterium
CTAAATATGCTTGAAGATATTAAAAAAGTAAAAGGCGTAGCTGATGCTCATGTTCACCAGATTACCGATTATCCGGAAATAAAACTTGAAGTTGATAAGGTAAAAGCAGCAAATATGGGATTAACACAAGCGGATGTTGCAAAAAACATGATTATTGCACTTTCATCCAGTGCGCAGGCTATGCCTGCTTATTGGGTTGACCCTGAAAACGGCGTTAATTATCTTCTTGCATTGCAAGTTCCGCCGTATTGGATAAACTCTGTAAATGATGTTATGGATGTTCCGCTCGCTTTTAACGGTAATAAACCAATTCGCCTATCAAATGTCGCAACTATTCATGAAAGTACGGCTCCAAGCGTTGTAAATCATTATGACATTATGCCGGTTTACGATATTTTGATAAATATTCAGGACAGAGATTTGGATTCGGTTGCAGATGATGTTCATAAGATTGTCAAAAAATATGAAAAACAAGCACCGAATGGAACATTTATCAACATTTTAGGACAAGCGAATGCAATGAAAAGCGCATTCACATCACTATTGTCAGGGCTGTTACTGGCATTGATATTGGTGTATCTGCTAATTGTTACCAATTTCCAATCCTGGAGAAACCCGTTTATTATAATTACTCCTGTACCGATTGCTCTGGCGGGGATATTGTGGATGTTATATGCAACCGACACTACTTTCAGCATACAGGTAATGATGGGTTCTATAATGACTATCGGGGTTTCGTGTTCAAATTCAATATTGGTTGTTTCGTTTGCAACAGATAAAATGAAAAAAGGATTTAATTCTGTAAGAGCAGCTGTTGATGCCGGATTTACCAGAATCAGACCTGTTATAATGACTGCGTTTGCAATGATTTTGGGGATGTTACCAATGTCTTTGGGTTTAGGCGAAGGCGGAGAACAAAATGCTCCAATCGGCAGAACGGTAATCGGAGGATTGCTTTTTGCTACTTTTGCAACTTTGATAATTGTGCCGATGCTGTTTGCAATTTTGAATAAAAATAAAAAATATAGTGAGGAATACGGATTATGATGAATAATATACTGGGAAAAATCAAAAAGCATAAAGTAAAATCAAGTGTTATAGGGATATTTGTTTTTATGTTTTTAGTTGGTTTTATACCAAAAGTTACAAGAGATATTATTGCTTGGAAAAATGCTAAAAGCTACGAATATGTCGCACTTTATGAAAGCCCGAAAATAGAGAATGGCGACTCTGCTCTTGAACTTAGCGGAGAATTAAAACCTTATTTACATACAGAAATATTTTCAAGAATTAATGGCATAATCAAAAAGCGTTATGTTGAATTAGGAGATAAAGTTGTGCAGGGACAACTCTTGGCAACAATAGATTCTCCCGATTTGGATGAAGAAGGACAAAGTGCAAATGCGACATTAATTACAGCTCAAAAAAGATTGCTCGAGGCAGAATACCAGTATAATTTCAGCAAACAGAGCTATGACAGATATAAACAATCCTCAGAAGGCGGTGCGATTTCAAAACAAGAACTTGATGCAAAATATAATGAATTTAAAACCTC
>JAFUUT010000347.1 GCA_017477685.1 bacterium
AAAGAGAAGGTGCACTGGATTCAAAAGAAAATGAACTAAATAAAAGAGAAGGTGCACTGCTTCCAAAAGAAAATGAACTTAATGAAAGAGAACAGGGTCTGGTTCCAAAAGAACAAGAACTCAGTGCGAAAGAACAAGAACTTCGTGCGAAAGAACGAAATCTCAGTGCAAAAGAACAAGAACTCAGTGCAGAAAAACAAGACCTTGATGCAAGAAAAAAGGAACTTGCCGAATTAGAACAAGGCATAAGAAACAATACAAGACAAAAAGAAACAGAAGCAATTCGTGAAGAATTGAGAAAAAGTGTCAGAACCGAATTAGAAGAGGAATTTGCTGAGCAATTTAAAAAAATTGCGCAAGAAAATAAAAAACTTGACCAGAGAGTAAGATCGATAGATGCTTATGAAGAATTTAAACTGGAAGAAATTGCATCAAGAATCAGAACCCAATATAAAATTAATGATCCGGAAGTCAAGGTGTATGAGAATTACGGAGAACAAATGGTTGTAACCTCAAGGATGCTAAATAATCATAGTCATGTATTGCGAAATTGCTCAGATAATACCATAGTGAATCTTGTAGATGCAATGAAAGATAATAACGGGCACATCTCCGCTGAAATATTGAAAGCCACCGAAAATATTTTAAAAGCAAAAAAATATTGCTATGTCGATGATTTACCTGCTATGATCAAAGCCATTAAAGATGAATACGGCAGACTTGACAACGATAAGTATGGATTTTGTATAGCATTGTTAGCTATGCCCGGAACCTCTTTTTACACTGTTTTAGATAGTATGACAAAAAAATTTAAACTCACAGGAAATCCGGCTGAAAAATTAAAATGTCCGGAACCGTCTTTTGTTTCTCCGTATAAAATTTTAGTTTCTTATAATATGCTTAAAGGCCGTTGGGAGAGTAGTAAGTATTGGAATAATATGACTTCAGGTTGTAATCAATCTTTAAATACAAAATTGGAATATTTAAGTATTGAAAAGAAAAAAGAATATATTGATGCTTTGGAGAAAACCCAATACTGGGCTCGTTATCACGATTGTGATACCGGAAATCGAACAAGCGAGGCTATATCAAAAGTAATAAGCAGGTTGCAAACTGACTAAAATTTATAAATGGTAAGCTGTAAGTTCGGATAAATTCTAATAAAAAGGGAAATTTCAAAATTTTGAAATTTCCCTTTTATAAGTTTATTTATTTAATTTTTTCAATGTCGGAAATGCGATTACATCACGAATTGATGGTGAATCTGTCAGTAACATTACAAGTCTGTCAATTCCCATGCCGAGTCCGCCCATCGGAGGAACACCATGTTCCAATGCGCAGATATAATCTTCATCAATAGGCATTGCTTCATCATCACCCTCTGCTTTTGCCTTCATCTGGGCTTCAAATCTCGCTCTCTGGTCGATTGGGTCTGTAAGTTCAGAAAAAGCATTATCTATTTCCCATCCGTTGATTCTTGTTTCAAATCTTTCGGTTAATCTTGGGTTGTTTCTGTGAACTTTTGCAAGCGGTGAGATTTCACGAGGGTAATCATAAATATGGATAGGTTGAATCAAGTTTGGTTCAACTTTTTCTTCAAATACTTTTTCTACAACCTGACCCCAATTTGAACATTCTTCAGTATCAATGTGCAAGTTTTGAGCTGCTTTTATTGCTTCTTCGAATGTTTCAATTTTATTAAAGTCTATTCCTGTCGCTTCTTCAACCGCACCGAGCATTGTTTTTCTGTCCCAAGGCGGGGTTAAGTCTATTTCGTTTTCTCCGTATTTGATTTTAGTTGTCCCAAGAACTTCTTGAGCAACGTATGCAACAAGTTCCTCAATCAAATCCATCATATCAAAGTAATCTACATATGCTTGATAAAGTTCAATCATAGTAAATTCCGGATTGTGGCGGGTATCAATACCTTCGTTTCTGAAAGAACGGTTAATCTCAAATATAGCTTCGCTGACTCCGCCTACCATCAATCGTTTTAGATATAATTCCGGTGCAATTCTCAAATACATGTCCATATCTAAAGTGTTATGATGAGTAATAAACGGTTTTGCATTTGCACCGCCTGCTTGTGGGTGCAGCATTGGAGTTTCAACTTCCATAAACCCTTTATTAATCAAAAATTCTCTTATCTTCTGTATTATTAAACTTCTTTTTTGAAAAGTCTTTCTAACGTCTTCATTCGTAATCATATCAACGTATCTTTGACGATATTTTGTTTCAACATCAGTCAAGCCGTGGAATTTCTCAGGCAAAGGCAATAATGATTTTGACAGTACTTCTAAAGAGGTAGATTTTATTGTAAGTTCTCCTCTCGGAGTTCTGCGGACTGTACCCTCAAAACCAACAATATCACCAATATCAATAGTTTTTAATGTTTTTAAATTTTCTTCGTTTAAATTCTCTTTGTGTGAAAAAACTTGTATCTTGCCTGAAGCATCTACAAGGTCAATGAACATTCCGCTGTTGCGAACCGCCATAACACGTCCTGCAACTTTATAACTGTCGGTTGTTTCTTCGCCTACCGGCAAATCTGCATATTTATCTTGCAAATCTTGAGCCATAATAGTCTTTTCATATTTATAAGGATATGGGTTTAATCCTCTTTCTCTCAAACTGTTTGCTTTTTCAATTCTGATTTGGCGAATTCTGTCTTGTGAAGAACCCGTTTCATTTGCTAATTCTTTAATTTCTGCCATTTATTTTTCCTCTTTTTCGTTTTCTTGTTCACTCTCTATGTGAGAGGGTCAGGTTAAGGTTGTATTATCCCTTGCTACTTTTCTATCCTAACACAAAAATTAATTTATCAAAATTTTAGATTTGTAATTATTTTTTGTTTAAGCTAAACTGAAAAAGCTTGAGAAAATTAGGGAGACAGAAAATGTATAATGTAGCGATAATTGGAGCTGGCCCTGCGGGTATTTTTGCAGCTTTGGAAATAATGAAACTAAAACCTGATTGGAAAGTGGTTTTAATTGAAAAAGGTCAAAGAATTGAAACCCGTAAATGCCCTTTGCGCCAAGGTTCTCCAAAATGTGTAAACTGCAAAAAATGCGGTTTGTTATGCGGATGGGGAGGAGCAGGTGCATTTTCTGACGGAAAATTAACTTTAACTCCTGATGTCGGAGGACATTTAGCGGAATATATTTCAAGAAAACAAGCTGAAGATTTGATAACTTATGCTGATGATATTTATTTGAAATACGGTGCAACGGATGAAGTTTTCGGAACTGACAGAAAAGTTTTTGAAGAACTCGAACATCAGGCTGTACTTGCTGAGTTAAAGCTGGTTCACTCTCCTGTAAGGCATTTGGGAACAGAAAGAAGTTTGGATGTTCTTAAAAATATGCAGGATTATTTGGATGGCAGAATTACTATTATGAATAATGTCGCTGCAAAATCTTTGATAGTTCAATGCGAACAGGTCAAAGGTATTGAGCTTGATAATGGTGAAGTTATTTCTGCTGAATATACAATTATAGCTCCGGGTAGAGAAGGAGCAGATTGGCTTACTCAAGAATTTGCAAAACATAAAATTGGTATGGTTAACAATGCTGTAGATGTTGGTGTTCGTGTTGAACTTCCTGCTCCTGTGTTTGAACCGTTGACTTCAAAACTTTATGAATCAAAACTTATATACCATTCTCCGACATTTGGGGACGAGGTTCGTACCTTCTGTATGAACCCGAACGGTGAAGTTGTGCAGGAAAATTATTCCGGTATTGCTACTGTTAACGGTCATAGTTATGCGAATTACAAAACTCCTAATACAAATTTTGCGCTTTTGGTTAGTGAAAAGTTTACGGAACCGTTTAAAGAACCTATTCAATATGGTCAACATATTGCGCGTCTTGCCAATATGCTTGGCGGAGGTATCTTAGTTCAAAGATTCGGAGATTTACTCGAAGGCCGTCGTTCTACCCCAGAAAGAATATCTTCAAGCGTTATTACTCCGACTCTTGCTTGTGCAACTCCTGGGGATTTGAGTCTTGTTATTCCGTACAGACAAATGACAAGTATTATTGAAATGCTCAAAGCTCTTGATAAACTTTGTCCGGGTACAGCATCAAGATATACACTGCTTTACGGTATTGAAGTTAAATTCTACTCCGCTCGTGTAAAATTGACAAATGAACTTGAAACCGAAGGGGTAAGAAACTTGTTTACAATCGGCGACGGCGCCGGTGTAACAAGGGGACTTTTACAGGCTTCCGCTTCAGGTGTTTATGTCGCTCGCACTATTTGTGCCAGGGGGTAGGGGTAAATAGTTATTCTCTAATTGTGCGATTTCTTTCTAGTACTGTGTAATATGAGTTGGTATACATATTATCTAAGAATGATACGATTATACGTATCATTCTTTATTATAATATTCTTCAACACTTTTATCTTGGCTGACACATTCCGAATGCACAATTTGCTGCAGGATTTAGTATAGGAAAGCCGTTTCTAAAAGATGAAGGAGAAGATATTGCCGGAATTTGGTACATTCTGATTAAATCTTCCCTGTTACTTTGTTCTTGCTCAAGGGTGTTGTTTGTGTCTGTTGTATTTACCCCGACTCCCAAACTTGATGCAGCGCCTGTGCATACGGAATCTGTTTTGAGCTTATCTAAAGGGCAAGCTCCGTAAGCTGATAGTGAAATTCCGAAACTAAACAATACAAATAAAGTAAAAATCTTTTTCATAAATTTTCTCCTTTTTCATATTATTTAATTTGATTTTTATAATTTTATCCGCAAATATATTTATAATATGGTTAATTCTAACGGACAATTTTTTTATTTTGTTTTTTCTCTATTTTATTTAAAACTTCTTTAAAAGTTACAATAGGTTCCATTTTGTATCCGCATTTATCAGAGAGAGTTCCGCCCATTGCAAAAAGTTCTTCTTGCGGGTATCTTCTGCAAATCCCCGGACGACGAAAGTGAATTTTGCACCTCTTTGTTTCAGGATCAAGATGTGTACATTCAAATATTAAACCCAATTCATCTTTGCCAATTATTTTCAGTCCGGAATAAAAACTAAACAAACATTGCAATTTTTCAAACTCTTTTTCGTCCTGTAAAACGTGTTTGAAGTGTTTTACATAAATATGAGTGCAGCACTCTCCGCAGCCTTTGCATTTGCCTGTTCTAATGTAGTGCTTTTTTAATATTTTTGACAGTATAAATCGCTTTAATTTATTCATAATAATATTCTAGTATTAATATATTAAATTTTTATTGTTAA
>JAFUUT010000020.1 GCA_017477685.1 bacterium
CACAACGGTCATGGTTGCCAAAAGCGAAATACCACGGACTGTTCAGACGTTCAAAATATGGTAATACAGCTTTTAACTCTTTTTCAAACGGTTTATCAATTAAATCACCTGTTACCATGACAAAATCAACATCTTTATGCTCATTAATCTGATTAATCGCATCATCAAGCAACGCCGGAGATTCGCCGGTCATCTTATATGTAGTATTTGTGCCATCTTCCACAAAATGAATATCACTTAATTGAATAAACTTTAAGCTTGCAGAAGTGCTATAAGCCTTAAGCCCCCACAGCATAACAAAGGTCAAAGCAACGGTAATAAAAGCATTATACAATCCTTTAAAAAAGTTATGAGATTTTCTGTTTTTATTCCTGAGATATCTCTTCATTTTGCTTTGTTTCCAATATAGACTTTATTTCATTATACCTTGCTTCAAGATATTCGTCATCATTAGACAGTAGGATAGCTTTATCAAAATCATTTAACGCTGCAAAATAATCTCCCAATGCATAATCACATAACCCTAAATACTCATATATTTTTGAGGTTTGTATATTCTTTAACAGACTTTTGAAAATATCTTTTGCTTCCTGATAAGATCCCTGCTTATAAAGGATTTTAGCTTTATCGAACTGATATTCCGGAGCATTGTTGATAGTTAAGGCAACAGCGTTATCACGCTTGGCTTGAGCAATCATACCTAACGCAAATTCTGCACGTGCTTTTAGCGCATAGGCAAGATCATCTTTCGGATTTGAAACTAAGTATTTATCTAAAGGGTTTAAAGCCGCTTCATATTTGCCAATTTCATAAAGAACAATAGCATTACCCAAATATGCAGGAGCGAAATCAGTTCTTGCGGAGGATGATGCATTATACGCATCAACGGCATGTTTATAATCATTTTTAGAACGATAAAATTCGCCTAAATAAAAGTATGCCAAATACGCATTTTGTGCTTTTGTACCCTCAATTAGTGTTTGAAGTTCTGCCTGTTCATCACCAATTCTTTTATATTCCATGGCTTTTTTGATATAAGGATTGACATTTTCAACAAATGTAGACTTATCACCGGTAATTACATGCGATAAACCCCTTTTTAAGTCATATGCCTTTTGACTGTTAGGATTTAGCTGTATAATTCTATCCAAATATTGAATAGCAGAGTTATAATCACCCATAACACAATAATTTGCGACTATATCAAAGTAGTCGTCCTCTATTTCATCCGCAAAAGCAGGACTAAAACCGCAAATTGAAAATATTAAAAAAAACGATAAAATTATCTTTTTCATACCAAAATTATATCATAAATGAACGAAGCTTGCTAAGCCATACATTTTTGTTTTACAAAAAATTATTTTAGAGTAAAATATTGGTGTGTATTTTACGAGAAAGGAGAAAGCTAAATGAAAAAGGTATTATTATCGTTGTTTATAGTTGTTGGCATGACAATACCGTCATTTGCAGCCACAACATATTCATCAGCAGCAAGAGTTCAGGAAGTCGGAGAAAAATTATTGACTTCAAACGGAATTCCAAAGACAAATATCCAATTCATGGTTGTTTCAGACACTCCAAACAACTCTGAATTCATCAATAACAAGGTTATCAATGTATCAAGTGCAGAACTTGCATTTGCGGGTAATGACAATGAAACAGCCGCTGTTGTTGCAACAGAAATCGGTCATATTATTCTTGGCCACAGCTCAAAGAATAAAGTTATTTCAATGTTAACAACACCTACAAATACAGATGTTGCACCAAATGCGACTTTGCAAACATTCGCATCTAACTACAAAACAACAAAACAAGACAAAGAAGCAGATTTAGTTGCGGTTAACCTTATGGTAAGCGCAGGATACAATCCGCTTGCACTTATTGTTGTATTAACAAAACAAACAGGAACATACTGGGATACACTCGTAGGACGTCCTGCAAATGCTGAAAAAGCACTAAACGTATATGACTACATCAGCTATACATATCCTGACAAATTGAAAGTAGGTTATGGATGTAATGAATACAGAAACTTTTTAGCATATGCTGATACTATCACTGAAACAAGAAAAGAAAGCAAAAAATTAACAAAAGCTTATAATAAGACATATTCAAAAGCAAAGAAAAACACCGCAAAAAGTATAACAAAATTCAAAACTCGCGGCGGTATCAGCGGATGGGATGCAGTATACGGACTATTAAATACTCCTGTTCCATCAACAACAAAATAAATTTATTCAATAAAACAAGCGGCGTTTGGACAAATCCAAACGCCGCTTGCTTTAAAATTTATTTAGAACCAAGTTCTTGGATCATACCAATGTGATTCCGCTTTTGATGATTTTTGCTCGACAAAATGGTTTTGTCCGTCATCTTTTGTATTTACAAAAGTTTTATCCGGCTCTTTTTTTCCTGTTTTAGCATCATAGGTGCCAAAAACTGTATAACTATCAATATTTCCGTCACGATCATTATCATATGCTCTGACTGTATGAGCATTAGAAGGATCTGTACGATCTACATATTGATAATCAACGCGTCCGGATTTTTTATCAACATGGACCATAATAGCTGGCGCAGAACCTTGTGAGGTATTATCATAACGAAATGTTCTCCTCACAGGATTTTCATGAACAAACACCGAAGGCTTTCCACCTGTTTTTGATAATGCTTGCTGCAGGCCCGGCACTCCCTTTTGATTTCGATTTAAATTGGGAGTATATGTTTTTGGATTAAATCCGCTCCCGCCAATTCTTCCGTCACAAACCATAATGAATCTCCTTTCTGATTTTATATCAATATTACTTTTGTATATAAATCGTATATAAATATAAAAACATTTCAGATTTAAAAATTGCCAAAATTCACTCCCTCGCCTCACATCATATCATATAATATCAAGCATTATAACTGGGTTTAAGGCGTTTGAAAATTGTGTTTACAAAAGTTTACAAGTGAGGTTAGATAAGTCGGATAAGTATATAACACGTCCTCCCTTGGGGGAGGATGTCACAAAGTGACAGGAGAGGGTACTAAATAGCTTTTACTTTTTGCATAAATCTTCAACTTTGGTAAATATAAGAGGATACACCGCAGTAATTACAAATCCAACAGCAAACATTAAAGCAAATGATATTAAGTGAGATAAATCAGCATCGAACGTATATTGAACCAACGGTAAAATTCCAAGAGCTAAAATCATACCGATAACCCCGCGAATTGTACGAGTTTTGCGAGATGCAGATTTTGCATCATACGGAAAAAATCTTGCACACAAACATATTCCGTTTATTACGCCTAAAATCCAACCGGCATAAATAATTGAATTTGAAATTGCTTTCTCAGGATTTACCAATAATTTCCCGTTCACATAATCCATTGGATAATCTTTGAACAATACATACCAAACAAATAATGCAACCAGAACATTAACTATTGATGCAAATAATATGTATCTGTCTTTACTCTTTTCGCACCAATTAATAAGAGCATTTACCAAAAATATGAGAACAAAACCAATAGACAACCCGAAAATAACATCTTGTAATGTGTGTACCCCAAGATAATTTCTGGAAAAACCTACGAGTAAAATTCCCAAAATAATTAATACAGATAGAAATTTATGCTTTTTAGCAAGCAGAAACGCCATTCCGCCCCAGCTAGATGCCGCAAGTTGAGAATGCCCGCTAGGGAAAGAATACCCGCCCGCAAATCTATACGCCGCTTCCACAGGTTTAATTTTATCGTTCAATATCCAAGGACGATAAACACAGGCAGACATCTTGAAAAACTGAGCAACAAACAAACCCAGTCCGTTTAAAGAAAACAAATAAACCCCTGATTTAAAATCAAAACACCAATATATTAAACATACAACAAGAATCGGAATTTCTATTTCTCCGAATTTGGAAATCCACATAAAAAATCCATCAAAAACAGGTCCCACATGTATTCTCAAATTTTGTAAATACATAAGGTAATCAAATTGCGGATTCAGCCAATTATCATTCGTTAAAAATTCCAACATTATAATATCATTTAAACATTAATCAGCGATTTAAACAAATTATTAAGCTATGTAAGAAATTTTGTTATCTTTTATTTCTTGTGCCAACATTTGTGCTGCAGCTTTTTCTTGAGCAGCAGCCAGTTGATATAATGTTTCATTTTGGATTTTCTGCATAGCAAATTGTTTATCAGCTTCTGCAAGCATACCCATATTTATCATCGGATTTCCCATAAAAGACGGCAAATTTCTGCACATATTCATCAGGCGCATATTGTTTTGCATCATATTCCACTGTGCATTATGCATCTGATGTGTTGCATTCAACCGTGCCATAAGCGATACTAACATAATTTATACCCCACTACTTTGCCTTGCTACAGATGTAGTATAACATAAATTTATTACTTTTGCAAGTGTTATAAAAAAATTATTTTATACCTGCATTATTTATAAAATCTTCCATTTTAACAGGTTTTACAGAAAGATTAAAAGCTTTTTTATTTTGTGCTTCAACATCTTTTGCAACGTCATGCCTAATCATTTTGTTAATCAAAGTAGGAATTACATACCCCATCGCAACCATCAAAATAACCATATTCGACCAGAATATACCGGAAGAAACCTTTTTATTTACTGTTGAAATTTTACCGTTTTTGACCTCATCATAAACTTGCTTTATCGGTTTTATTTTAGGGAATATTTTGCGAATAACAGAACTGTTAGAACCATCATCCATACATAATTTTGTACCAAATATACGATCACACATATTTGTAAATACACTTGCCAAAAGCAAATCTCCGCCAAAAAATACCGCATCACCTATACACTGTCTTATGGCTAAATCTTTTCGTTCCGTATTGTTTCTTCCTGCAAGAAGATTTACCCCTACAAATGAGGTGTTACCCAAGAAAAACGGTAATCGGGACATATAAATGCCTTTGTTATAATCAAACCACCTTGAGCCGTTTCTTAATTTTTGGACTATTTTATTTGGATTTTTTGAATATAAAGTAGCAAAAGCCGCCAAAGACATGCCAAGTGCTGTAAATACCGTCAAACCTGCCGCCGCAAGATATTTTTTCTTTTTGTTCTTCTCATAACTTTCAGCTCTTTTTTCGACGGTTTCTTTATCCGCCATGCCCATTTCAGCACTAAAACCTGCTTGACCTGTTTTCTTTCTGGTTATTTCGTTATTTAGAAAAAGAACTGTTGCTCCGGAACCAAAAGTAAAAATACAATCCGAAACAAAGACTGCGTTTTTGGCTTTTATCAGTTTTTGTCTTAATTTTTCCGTATCACCGTCTACAGATTTCAATAACTCCTTAATATCAATCTTTTGTGCATACTTCTTTTTAGGAAAAAATCTGTTAAACAAAGATTCCAAAGGGTACCTGTTAGTTTTATCTGCCATTTTTTGAAGTTCGGGCATCATCAAATATTTATCTTTGAGAAATTTATTAGAAATAATCATAGCTTTGTGATTATTTGACCAAAAACTTTTTGTTAGTTTTGCAATATGTTTCATAGCAAAACGGTTTGACAGAGGCAATGTTACAAACGGTGTTAACCACACTAAAACATAATTTATCAAATACCTACGGGTTTTTTCTTGCCTTTCGGTATCATTATTTGCCATAATTAGCCAAGGGATTGTACACCCAAATGTATCTATAAGCCCGCGAGAGAGCATTACACTTGAATCAAGTTCACGTGTAGTATTATAAAAGCCATTTTTTAATCCGTTTTTAACAATGGCACTATATCTTTTGTATGCACCTGAAACTTTCATAATACATTATAAGTCTATGAATATTTTTTTTTGCTACTAAAATTTACATAAGTATAAATATTTATAAAAAAGGAAATGTCTTGAGCTATTTTATTCTCGGCGGTAAGGGCTTTACCGAGCAAAACATAATTGTAACGGCTAGGGGAATTTACAGTGTTTGTTAGCGAGAATCGGATATTCGAGCTTAACAAACACGTATGTCCGAAGGACTGAACCCAAAGAATTTTTTAGCAAAAAATTCTTTGGTGAAATTCCTCAACTGCCGCTAAAAAAGACAACTTTTTCA
>JAFUUT010000348.1 GCA_017477685.1 bacterium
ACAAAAGAACCGATACTATTGTCATCTCATGTAGATGTTATTGGTGATGATTCTCCGGTAGAGGTCTATTTGGATGGGGATTTAATAAAGGCAAAAGGCAGAACTCTTGGTGCTGATGACAAAGCAGGAGTCGCGAATGCCTTGTTTTTTGCCAAAGAACTTGTCAAACGTAAGGATTTAAAACACGGAGGTCTTGAAATTCATTTCACCCGTGATGAAGAAGACGGTATGACGGGTATTAAGAACACAGATTTTAACAAAATAAATTCAAAATATGTTCTTGTTCTTGATAGTGATGCTCTGGGGCAGTGTTTGATTGCAGGCGCAAGCTATGTAATGGTGGATTTAAAGCTTGAGGCTCCAAAGGGCGGTCATTCAGGTAATGATATCGGGGATAATACAAGAGAAAATGCTGCAAAATTAATTGCGGATTTGGTTTCAGAACTTCCTCAGGGGGTGTATTATTCAGAGGACGGAAAAGTTGTTACTTCTTGTAATATAGGAGGTATAAGTGCCGGAGATTTGAAAGTTACTAATGTCATAAATACCGATGCTCATGCGACTTATTCAATCAGAAGTTCAAATAAGGCAAAAGAAGATGAACTTATAAACGGTATGAAATATACTGTGGATTGTTTTAATAAAAAATATGAGGGTATTGCAAAGGCTGAAATTACTTTCACTGTCAAGATGCCAATGTTTGAAAAGAATGAAGATGAGTATTTGCCGATATTATTTGAAACCGTGGCAAAGAAAATCGGTGTAACTCCTGAAATTTCATCTTTTCATGCAGGAGCTGAAACTCATATTTATGCAAATAAGACAAACGCTAAAGGTGAAAAATTCTCTCCGTATTTGATTGGTTTGGCAACGGTATGTAATATGCATTCCGCTCGTGAGTATGTCGATTATAAGACAATGATTAAAGGGCAGGAATTGCTAAGAGAATTTTTTGAGGCTTATAACAGAGAGTGTTAAAACTAAATCTTGCGCGTAATTGTTTGAAATATCTTGTAAGAGCATACGGAATAAAAGAAATTTTTGTTCCGTATTACTCTTGTGAGACTATCTGGCAAGCATTAAGGCAGGAAAATTGCAAAATCCATTTCTATCATATAGATAAAAATATGCTTCCTGTGTGTGAATTCCCAGCTAATTCTTATATTTTATATATAAATTATTTTGGATTATGCAGGAAAAATTGTATAAATTTAGCCGCTAAATATCCTAATTTAATTGTTGATAATACTCATGATTTTTATTGTGAGCCTATAGGACTTTCGAGCTTCAATTCTTTGCGCAAATTTTTTAAAGTTCAAAACGGTGCATATTTATTCTGCGAAAAGACTTTAGACGAAGCTTTTGAAGAAGATGATTTATGTTTATCGCCGGTTCTGATGAGTGAGAATTATGATTTGTTTGTAAAAAATGAGTTGATTTTGAATAAAGAAACTGAAATAAAAAATATTTCTCATTCGGTGGATGAATTTGTGAAAAATATAAATTACGAAAAAGATAA
>JAFUUT010000349.1 GCA_017477685.1 bacterium
GGCACTAAGCCGTTTTTTTGTTGCTCAAATTTCCCCCTGCAAATTAGAATCACAAATTTATTATATAGACCTTTTTGATTTTTATTTGTGTTATAATTCTTGTATGAGAGTCGGAAGTACACAAACTAAAGAAAAAGACAGAGAAGGGTTATTGAAATATATAATCCCGATATTACTCGTTGCTTTGATGCCGATATTGTGGTTTTCATTTTGCATGTATTTCAATGTTTATGATTACTTCAAAGATTTGGTAAAATATTCCGATACGGTAGATTCTTTCTCTGCTTTGATTTTGTTTTTATTGTTAATATTTTATTTCGCTTTTCCGATTGTTTATACAATCGCGGCAATCAAAAATCACTGGAGCAAAACTCTTGATAAATTCTTTAATCAATTTAAAGCACCGACAATTTGGTTCGTTATTGCAATTATAATTGTTTTTGTGGTAGAATTTTCAAATTTCTTTGTCGGTCATGAGTCAAATAAGTTAAAATTATTTTTTTATAACTTGTATGTTTCGGTTATTCCATGTTATTGTATAATATATCTTGTTATTTTAGCTAACAATATATACAAAAAGAAATTTAAAAAAATCTAAAGGATAAAAGAATGAAAAAAATGGTACGACGTAACAGACGATATTTATTTGGAGGCTTGTTTTAGTTTAAACAAACACGTTGTATCGTAATAAAGATAAATTAAAAAAAGAAGCCTTAAATCATAAAGACTTCTTTTTTTGTAACAAATAGTAAAAATTATATAAAAAATTGGCAATTAATTTTTTTACGGTATTTATAAGATAAGTAAAGGTAGAAATATGTATAGTAAAAATATTCGACGATATTCAATTACAAATGCGAAAGCAAAAACGGTGAAACTCATGAATTTAGCATGGGGGCTATAGTCCCAGGTAATTGAAGGAAAGAAAAAATGTTAGGTATAAACGCAAGTACAATTTACTCCGTATTAGGAAATAATAGTTCACTTATCCCATTAGGGATAAAAGATGTCGCAAACAGTTGTGGTATGACTACGGCTTCTTATCTTGCAGGCGACACTGTTGAAGGGAAAGACAGATTCTTTGACGAATTTGGTACTATGGCCATTTGGCTTGGCGGAATCCCTGTTTATAAATATATTATAGACAAAACCATGTACAAATTTAGAAACATGGATCCTAAGATTGATGTCAGAATATTTAAAAATAAAGATATTTTACAAGCTGCACGGGAATTGGCTCCTACAGAAGCTATTCAAAATGCGATAGAAAAAGCTGCAAACAATCAAAAATCTTTCAAAGGTATGTCTTTGGCTAAATTTGGTTTATCTACGATACTTACTATGGTTTCGTATTTCGGATTAACAAAATTCAGACATAAATATACCGAAAATCAAATTAAAAAAGACTTTTTAGCAAAACAAAACAGCCAAAAATATAATCAGAGTGTACCGTTTTCTGCGGCATTTTCTGATGTGCATAAACCAAAACAAGCTACCTTTACCGGAGGATTACAAGATTTCATATTTGATCCGGTTAAAAACTTAATGATTGTTGACGGAGTTATTACAGGAGAAAGATTTGCACATTCAAGAAATGCTCAAGACGTTATGGGATACGGAATTAAAGAAGGCAGCTTCTGGCTGTTTATGTATTGGGCAGGCTCTTTAATTTCTAAAGCTTTAGAAAAACACACCGAGAAAAAATACCATAAATCCATTGATCTTGATGCAAGAGTTATTGAAAGCTCAGAATTAAAAGAAGCTTTTAAAAACGGTTCTTTAAAACAACATATTGAAGCATTTAAAAATGCGGATAAATCAGATTTAGATATATACAAATATGCTGTTACACAAAAAGATAATTTAGTTGTCCAAATGGCGAAGAAATCCGATATTATAACTTTATTTGAAAAAACAGATAAAGTTGATACAAGAGCTTATATTGATCTTGGCAATAAAGAGGCGGATAATTTTGACGGTTTAAGAGGGGTAGGGAAAAAACTTGAAAAATTATTGAACCAATACGAAAAATCCGGAGATGATATTGATACATTTATGAAGGCTGTAAGAAAATTAAAAAGATCTTCCGTATGGATTAATATGGGTGCATGTATTGGAGCGTTAGGAGTATTAGCTCCTGCGATTATGCTTTTGATGAGAAAATTTGGTGACAATTCCGAATATCAAGTAAAAAAAGATATTGAAGCAAAATTGCAAGCCAATGCGTAATATAAATTAAAGATACAATAGGATTATTTACTTATTACAATTAACTTGGTATAATTCTTTTATGCTGTTTTTTGTATGGCAGAAAATATAGAAAGGGAATTTAATTATGGAAAAATGGGTATGTAGTGTATGCGGTTATGAATATGATCCTGCTGAAAATGACGGAATTGCATTTGAAGATTTGCCGGCAGATTGGACTTGTCCTTTGTGCGGTGTTGGCAAAGATCAATTTGAACAAGCATAGATAAGTCAGAAAATAATAAAAGAGCACAGAATTTAA
>JAFUUT010000350.1 GCA_017477685.1 bacterium
AAATTTCTGATGCAACTTTTTCACGGTTTGCAACGATATCTTGCGCATTCCATTTACCAATAACATCTTTTACTATACCTTCAACTGTCGGAGAAATAATAACATTCAAATAGTCTTTGCCAACTTCTCTGTACATTTTTGGAGCATATTCCGGTTTAAGATTGTAGTTTACAACGTAAACAATTTTTGCCTGTTGGATATCTTTTGACTGAGCCATAGTAGAAATATTTGATTTAACAGTCTTTACATCCATCTTATGCATATGCGAAATGAACGGAGTAACAAAATGCACACCTTCTCCGTAACTTTCGGGAGAAGTCTTACCCAAAGTAACCTTTACCCCTCTTTCACCTACACCGACAATTGCTATCGGATTAAACACCAATAAAAATACTATCAGTAAAAATACCACAATCGCAGTGGCAGAACCAAGTATGTTGAAATTTTTAAACATAGTTTCAAAACCTCCTTGCGTATATTCTATAAACTTCATTACTCTATCTTGATTTGTTTTTTTATTATTTTTCATAAAAATTCCTTTAATCCGTAATACCTAATAAAGCTAATGCTACATAGAAAGCAATAATCATACCGGCAAAAATACTTACACCGATTAAAATTTGCTTGCCATATTTTTGGTAAACATTAACCCCTGTCAAAGATGATATAATAAGCAAAATTGCATTGAAAACTAAAAATATAATCAATAGCAGCCTTAAAACAATCCTGACCATACCAGCTCTCCTCCTCTTAGTCAAAAAAATTCTAGCATATTAACAAAGAATAAGTCTATCGTGTAAATAATGTAAATATTATGAAATAAACTGGCAATAATTTTTATTGACGTGTTTTCATAAATATATGAACATTAATAATTACAGTTATAATCATAATTACAATTACAATTTACACTACAGACCGACATTCACATCAAATGCCAGAAAATACACTAAAGACGGCAAGGATATCGGTACAATGACATTCCTATTCCGAGATGACCTTAAATGGTCTAAATTTGCAGATGAATTAGTTGATAATTTTCGTAACAAAGACAAAGTTAATGTAGTTCAATTCGCATCATCAGACGGTGCGGAAGCTTATTCTCTAATAATTACTTTAATGGAAAAATACCCGGAACTTGCAGATAAATTCACCCCGATAGAGGCTTACGATTGGGACCCTGTGATTGTAGATGCTGCCAAAAGCGGTTTGCTAAATATTGCCGGAGAAGATTTGAGAGATATTGACTACCACATACAAAATAAAAATGATTATTTCAAACCAACCGATAAAAAATTATTAATAGAAAACGATGAAATGCAAGAGCAAACAGGAAATTATATAAGCGACTATTCATACA
Organism: bacterium; assembly: GCA_017477685.1. Lineage (GTDB taxonomy): Bacteria > Cyanobacteriota > Vampirovibrionia > Gastranaerophilales > Gastranaerophilaceae > Zag111. Next base: position 1,361 of record JAFUUT010000350.1, read on the forward strand.
AAACATACGAGGTAGATAAAAAACTCACAGACAGAGTAAATTTCCATCAAGCGGACATGTATGACATTTTGGAAACACTTGAGGACAATTCTAATACTGTTTTAATGTGCAGGAATATTCTCGGTTATTTTGCCCCAAAACAAATCACTAATTTTGTAGATAAAGTAGCTCAAAAATTAAAACCTGGCAGCCTATTTGTTATCGGTGAATTTGATTGGGAAAACTACGGCAATTTGAGAGAATACATACAACAAGCCGGATTTACAGAAGTGATGCCTTGTGTTTATAGGAAAAATCCATAACACCAATATTTATCATTACATAATTATATAAAGAATTAACTATTAAATTATACTAAATTTATTTTTTAAATATTAAATCTGCCCATATCTGACATATATTTATTTTATAATATAATTACAAACAAAAGGAGTATATTATGGGTTTACTAGATTTCTTATTTGATAGTGGTGATAATAAAAAGTTAAGACAAGAACTTGGCAATTTAGAAGAATTTGGCGATGAATTAGAAAATCTTCAAAATAAAGAAATTCTCAAAGAAAAATTCTCTGAATATGAGTATATGACTAACGATAATGAGGAATAATGATGAAAAAACTCCTTATATTTGTAATAGCATTAGTTTTTTACTCAAATATTGCCTTTGCAGGTAGTGTAAATTCTTATGATAAATATGGCTCTAAAACAGGTAGTTACAGAACAAATGGTTCTAACACAACCAGTTATGACAAGTACGGTGCTAAAACAGGTTCATACAAAACAAGAGGCAATACGACAACAAGTTACGATAAGTATGGTGCTAAAACCGGAACATATAAAAAGAATGGCAACACAACAACAAAATATGATAAATATGGAGCAAAAGTCGGTACATACAAAACAAATTCTAACGGTATAACAACAAGTTACGACAAGTACGGACGAAAAACAGGTTCATATAAAACAGATTCCTCAGGCAGAACAGTTGAATATAACAAATACGGACAAAAAGTAAAAAGTTATAAATAAAAATATACCCGAAAAACATTTAAGCTACATGCTCAATATTTAGAGTAATATCTCATAAAATTATTATGGGGGTATTATCAATTTTTTATTTTTTACTCCGACAATACTCCGACATTTTTAGAATTTTTAAGTTAAATAAAAAAATAAAGAGAACGAAAACCCTCTATAAAAAGAAAGCCGATAGTGGGACTGTCTTGCTGCGCTCGCATTAGACGGCTTTCGCGTCGGCTCATATGTCCTGCGAACAGCCTGACTATTTCGCCGACGGCTTCAGCCTTTGCTCGCTTGCGCTCTGTAATTTAACATACAGAACAAGATGCAATTAACTATGAGATGGAGATGTTAAAGAACAAAATCCGCAAAAGTAGCTCTGTTTATTTTACAATTTATATTATTTTCGAAAGTTTCATAAAATTTCTTGGCTAAGTCATCAGGAAAAGGATTAACTATTTCTATATTTAAAGGTTGTTTTCTTATCTCTTGAGCTTTGTGTATTAAATCCCAAGATTTTGTATCTGTAGTAGGGAAACTATATCCTATAATATATATTTTATCTGCTTTGCATAATTGACTCAGGGCATCTTCCCATATGCGTTCAAAAATACCACCAATAATCGAATAATCTTTATTTTTTACAGGTGGAATAATTAAGGGCATTGACGTCG
>JAFUUT010000351.1 GCA_017477685.1 bacterium
ACCCGAAATCTCACTCAATTTTTCTTGAGTATAACCCTTTAAATTTCTGTAATGTTTAACATTATTTCTGAATATATCTTTCGTGCTATTTGCCATGCAAATATTTTAGTTGTATTATATAAATAAATTAACAGGCAAATAGCACGAAATGAGTTAATGAATATGTTTATAAAAGTATTAAAAGAAATTTTAAAAATTCTGTTTAAATTTTTTAAAATAATAGTTTCTGCTCCGTATGCAACATATATGGGGCAGTTCAATACGGATTTAGATGATTTTTCTGACAATAGTGAAAAATAATTAGTAATTAATTAAATAATCTAAAATTTTCTCATTATAGCGGTTATTTTCTGCGCTGAACGGGAAAACTTCTCCGCCAAATTCTTTTTTTACGTGTGAGATTGCGCTTTGAATTTTGTTTGAGGAAATTTTATCAACTTTTGTCATAACAGTTATTATAGGGATTTTATAATTCAAAATCCATTCTCTCATTTGGTAATCATTTTTTTGAAGTTCGTGTCTTGCATCTACGAGTTGAATCAGGCAAGAAATTTGTTCACGTTTTAAAAGGTATTCTTCCAAGTTCTTTTGCCATTTGTTCTGAACATCTGCAGAGACTTTTGCATAGCCGTAACCGGGTAAATCTGCAAGTATAAATTTGTCACTAAAATTGAAAAAATTGATAAGGCGAGTTTTACCGGGAGTATTGGATGTTCGGGCAAGTTTTCTATTGTTTGCTAAACCGTTTATAAAAGAGGATTTGCCGACATTTGAACGTCCCAAGAGCGGAAACTCCGGCAAATTATACTCAGGGCACTGAGATAACTTTTCTGCGCTTATTAAGAATTTTGCTTGTATATAATTTGTCATTTTTGTATTTTTTCCTTTTGTTCAAGCATTTTTCTTTTATGTAAAACTGTTTGGAAAAGATTACACATTTTGTCATTGTTAACAATGGTTAATTGCGTCTTGCCTTTTACAAAATCAATATTAAATGATTTTTCAAATATATTTGGGGATTGTATATTTACGATTTGAAACAGCCCCTCAGTTAAAATACTAAGAGGCTCTTTCATAAACGTTTCAAATGATTTTCGAATATCGAATTTTTTCATTGTATTACATACGTTGTCTAAATACTGCGATTCTTTGTTCAACTGCAGCTTTATCAGATGCATTTGGAGCAAGTGCTAAGTATTGAGTATAGTACTTAACAGCACCTTCATAGTTCTTTTCTGCTTCATATGCTTGAGCTTTAAGTTTTGCAATTGACGGAGCATTGTGATAGAAGTCGATTGCTCTGTTGCAGTATTCGATAGTTGAAGCATAGTTTCCTTCTTTGTATTGTCTTAAGGCAATTTCAAAGAATTCGTTAGACTTCATTTCGCATAAATCGATATAGTGGATACCGTTTAATGCAATTCTGTTGTCAGGTTCTGACATCAATACTTTTTGCAAAGCTTTTCTTGCTGTTCTGAATTGTTTGTGTTGAACAAGAATTTCTGACAAATATAATTCATCATCTATGCTGTTTGCAAAGTTGATTGCATTTTCAAAAGTATAAACAGCATCTTTTTCACGTCCGAGTGATAAGTATGCTTCACCTTTAATTACTGTATCCATTAAACTGTCAGATGCTGCTTGAACAATGTAGTTCAAGTTTTCTTCTGTCAATTCCATCTGGTGAGTTAATTTACCCAACTTGATTTTTGCTAAGTGAAGTTTCAAATCGTTTGGAGTTCTTTGAATAGCTTCATTAACATAGTCATAAGCTAAGTAAACATCTTTGTTTGTTGTATAATCACGGCTATCTGCGGTATCTTTAGCCATTTCATAATATGTATTAGCCAAACCGATGATAGCATCATGGTTCTAAGTTCCGTCACCTAACAATCTTGAGTAATATTCAAGAGCCTGTTGATATTTTTTAGTTTCTAATGACATATTAGCAACTCTGAAAATACCTTCTTTGTAGTTAGGGTTCAAGATGATAGCTGTTTTCAATTCTTCCATAGCAAATTCGTGGTCAGATCTGTTTTCATAAACACCTGCCAAGTTAACGTATGGTCTGAAGTTTTCAGGTTTTACGTATTTAGCTTTTTTGAAAGAGTTGATAGCTGCAGCTTGGTTACCTTGTTTCAAGTATAATTCACCCTGCAAGTTCCATCCAGGTGATGATTGAGGGTTGATATGAAGTGAGTGGTTCAACCAAGTTAGTGCTTTTGTATAATCTCCACGTCTTGCTTCTACTTGTCCCATATGGTACATAGAAGTCGGGTTGTGTGAGTTATATTTAATTGATTCTAAGTAATATTTTTCTGCTTGGTCTAAATCGCCGTCTATCATAGCGATGTTACCAAGGTTGTCATATGCAGGTGCAAATTCAGGGTTGATTTTTAATGCAACATTAAATAAATCCTGTGCATCTTTCTTGTTGCCAAGTTTCAATGTAGCAACACCCATAGCATTGTATGCTTGGTAATATGTGCTATCTAATCCAACCGCAGTAACAAATTCTTGTATAGCTGCATTTGACAAGTTAGTAATATTTTTGATGTACTCCACGTCAGATGAAGTTTCACGCATCAAATAAACTAAACCTTGTGCATAGTGAAATTGTGGATTATTAGGATATTTCTTTAATAATTTGTCCAATTCTGCTTGTGCAGGGGCTAATTTCCACTGTTTTGCTTCTGACATCAACTTTAATGCTTTGGCGTCCAAATCATTCGGGTTAGCTGTCAAAATTTCTTTTAACAATTTGTCTGCATCTTCATAGTTGTTGTATTCAATCATTCTGCTGATATCAACGTAGTTTTTAGATACTTGTGCTTTGATAGGTTCAGCTGCAAACGATTGGGATGCGCAAAGGACGGCGGAAGCCAAAATCATTGATGTTACTAATAGTTTTTTACAATTCATTGTTTTCTCCTAACCTTCTAGCTTAATATATTCTAATTTTAATATTATTATTGTATAATAATTATGGTAAAAAAGCAATAGAGCATGATTATGGGATTAAACGAAGAGGCTAAAAAAAATTTAGAGGGCTTTAGAGCTTTTATTGTTGTGGAAAAAAACTTTTCTTCTCACACAGCAAAGGCATATTGTAGTGATATTTTGGCTTTTCTGCTTTGGCTGGGTGATATAGACTGTCAAGAAGTGAATTTTGGCAAGATTCGGGAGTATTTACATTTTTTGCAAAAATTTAACTATAAAAAAACAACTGTCGCCCGAAAGATA
>JAFUUT010000352.1 GCA_017477685.1 bacterium
TTATATGTACTTTGAGAAACCCCCATATTTGTTGGGCCGCCAGGATCTTTACTATCATTTACATAGCCGCCTTCTGAGGGAAATAAAAATTCTAATGCCTTTTCAAAATTTTTTTTAGACATTTTAAATTCTCCTTATTTAACTAAGTACTACAAATTATTAAAAACCTGTCAACATAAAAATAAAAAACATGTTTTTATAAATATCAATAAAAAAGACAGGTGTAAAACCTGTCTTCTTTAATCTGGGCCGCAGTGGACTCGAACCACCGACCTCACCCTTATCAGGGGTGCGCTCTAACCACCTGAGCTAGCAGCCCATATATTATTCCTATCTGAATATAGTTCAAATATATTTAATTTTCAACTATCGCTTGCTGCGCCTCGCAATAAACGGCACCGCCTCCAATTAGAAAAAATATTCATTTTTACATAATTGTCGGACTTTCGCTTCGCTCATGCCTCTGCTCGGCTTGCTGAGCTAGCAGCCCATATATCGCTAGTGCTTGCGCATGAACAAATGTACTATAAACATTTTTGAAAATCAAGTCATATTAAAAAAAAGACTATCCGAATAACTCCAGATAGTCATACCTTCCTTTAATTTAAATCTTTATTAGCTGTTTGCTTTTCTTTCAAAATTCTTACGAATTTTTTTCTTTGCATTGTCTAAATTTCTAATTTTCTTCTCAGCCTGTCTAACTTGCTTTTTAGCAGCTTTTCTTTCTGCTTTTACTGTTTGATAGCGAGAATCAACTTCCGCAAATTTATTTTTGTAGTTGAGTAAATTATTTCTTACTTCTACCTGAGCATTATCTATTTGCAAAATAGCATCTTGCATTCTGACTCCGCCGGTAACCTGATTTGGGTCAAGTAAATCTGTTCCTTTTGCTTCTACACCTTGAACTGTTCTTGATGTTGTTGTTGCAGGTGCTTTTACCGCGTTGCTGTTATCAAAATTTAACGGTGTAAATTTTGTTGTTTCTGCAAACGCAATTCCGCCTGCTAAAATCATTACACCAAGTGCTATAGATAAAACATTAGATAATTTTTTCATAAGTATAGTCCTCCAATATGTCTTAATAACAACATTGTAGACTATTTTTTCTAAATAAAAAAATTATTTACATATTTTAACTTTTTTGAAAGTGCCCTGAGTTAATATAGTTCTATGGTGTAAAGATCCTTTCCCTGTTGAGGGAATAGGGATGGGTGATAGTTTTTTCAAATCAAATCTGCACCCCTCTTTCATCTCCCCTCACAAGGGGAGAAATATAAAGTTCCCTTCCCTATTGAGCAATGTAGGTCAGGCTTTAGCCTGACACAATATTCCCTCTCCTGTCACTTTGTGCCATCCTCCCCCAAGGGAGGAAGTGTTATATACTTATTCTGCTTAATAAACTTATCCTACTTATCAAACTTCAAACCTAATTATTAATTTTTGTAAACATGATTTTAAAACGCCTCAAACCAAGTTATAATGCCATATATGATATGATATGATATGATGTGATGCGAGGCGAGTGAATTTTGTCAATTTTTTTCTTTCGAATGTTTTTATATAAGAGTAGGCAAAATTTTTAATGTAGAAAGGAAGTAGAAATCATGACAAAGGTAGAAAATGTTAATGTTCAAACGTCTCAAAACAAATATCGTCCGCTTAGACATGCGGCAAATGCTGCAGTTACAGTTGGGGGTGTTGGTGCAACAGGATATTTACTTAAAAAAGGAATGTCAAGTTTTAACAAATTAACTTCGGATACAGGTGAGTTTATTAAAACTTCAGATAAAGGTAAGTTCATTCCAATTCCAAAACTTAAAATAGTACCGACAAAACTCGGTGAAACTTTTACAAAATTAGGCGAAAAGATTTTTAATCCAAACAATAAATATTACGGTAAATACATTGAAAAAGCTGAGAAATGGCTTACAACTTTTGATCATCTCGAAATGAAAGAGATTCCGGCCGCAAAAGGAAAAATGGCTATGTTATTAACGGCAGGAGTGGTTGCATTAGGTTTTATCGTTCGCGGCATATACAAAGCCGGTAAGATAAACGGTGATAAATAATTTTTATATTTAATATTAAATAGCACAACTCTTTATTATTTTAAGGGTTGTGTTATTTGTTTAAAACTCCTTGATTTCGGGTATAGCAAATAGCTATTGCAATAGAGTCTATTGTATCGTCAAGTTTTGGCAGGGTTTCTGTACCCAAGCTTATTTTCACCATTCTTTCGACTTCTTTTTTATCTGCTCTGCCGTATCCTGTCAGGATTTGTTTGACTTCAATAGGGGTGTATTCGTATACGGGAATATTAAATTCTTCAAGCGCAAGCAGTATTACCCCTCTTGCATGCGCCACAGGCATTACTGTTGTGTAATTCCTAAAGAAAAACAGTTTTTCTATTGCACATACGTCCGGTTTATATTTTTCTATTATTGTTTTTAAGTCTGTATAAATTTCTAAAAGCCGTGCGGATTCTTTTTTGTCTTTGGCTGTTTGGATAGAGCCCGAATGGTCCAAAGAAATATTCTTGCCGTCAAAGTCAAGAATACTATAACCAACTATTGCCATTCCCGGATCTATGCCTAATATTTTCATATGTGTATTTTACAAAAAAATAAGGGATAAATAAATACCCCTTATTTTGTATCTAATCTCTGTGGTTATCTCTATCAATAGGTATTTCTATCACAAGAAAATTCCCGTCAACTTCTTTTGTCATATTATCAAGTCTGACATTATCTCCGAACATATAACTTTGTTGAAATCTGGTTATTTGTTCTTGATTTTTTGTTTTCTTTACAGAACGTCCTGAAATTGTTAATACACGGTCGTTTGTTGAAACTTGCACATTTTCTTCATTGTTATCAAATGGTCTTAAATCAATTTTTATTTCGTAATCATCTTTGTCTTGTTTCATGTGAATTATATTAGAATCTCTTTGAGCGAATGTATTTTCTGCTCTCATCATTTTGTTTGCTATTTTCATATCGTTTTGCATGGCTCTGTAAAAATCTCTTTGCGGGCGTAAAAACATTGCCTTTGTGTGCCAATCAAGTAATACGTATGACGCACAAAATGCACCAAGAAAAATTAAAATTCCTATGAATAACCATTTCCAAAAAGGGTGAGAAGGGCAATCACAAATCTTGTGTTCAATATTTGTGCTATTTGTAATTTTTTCTGTAGTTTGTTGATTTTCTTCCATAATGAAATACTCCTTTCATATTCATAATATATTTTGAAAAATAAAATTCAACAACTCATGTGGGGTATATATATTGGTTAAACTGGACAATATCATACGGATTAAATATAATATAGCTATGGACAATATGGAACAAAACTATGAAGATTTTATTTCTACAGTAAGTCATGAATTGAGAACACCGCTTACTTCCATTCGCGGATTTTCTCAAACAATGCTTTCTTCGTGGGAAAAATTGGACGATGAGAGCAAAAAGAAATTTATAAAAATCATTGAGCAGCAATCAAACAGGCTTATAAATCTTATTGAAAATATGCTTGCAGTAACTAAGTTACAATCTGCAAATAATACGCTAATCTATAATGAAATTGATGTAAAACCGATTATAGAACAAATAGTAATTATTGTTAAAAATCAATATCAAGATCAAAAATTTGAATTAAATTTTTCGTCTAATTTGTCCAAAATATTTGCTGATAAAGATAAATTTCAACAAATAATGACCAACTTGATAGAAAATAGTGCAAAGTATTCTCCTGACGGGAGTACAACGAAAATAAAAGCATTTTCTATAGGAGAAAATGTTAATATTGAAGTTACAAATCTCGGGATAAATATTGAACCCAAAGATTATGACAAAATTTTTACCAAATTTGCACGTATAGACAATCCTTTGACAAGAAAAGTTCAAGGAAGCGGTCTTGGGCTTTATATAACCAAAAATTTGGTTGAAAAAATGGGCGGCAAAGTTAGTGTAAAATCCGTTCCTATAAATGAAACAGAAAGCGAAATAACCTTTACTGTGGAAATGCCGATAAGAAGTATTGAAGAACAAGCGAGGATAAAATGCAATCAGTAACTCTTATTATTGATAAAAGAATAGAATTATCAACGAAATATAAAAAATTGTTAGAATCTGATTTTAATCAGGTTGTTATTTCTCGTGATTTGATAACTTCTATCAAAATTATTAAAGATACTGAGCCTGATTTGATAATAATTTCGGATAGTTTTGATAATGATTTGTCAGATTTTTGCAAGCAAGTAAGAGCATTAACGTATAATATGCGTCCTGTAATTGTTGCATTGTCAAAGTCTGCGGATTTTAATGATAGGATAAATGTTTTAAATAGCGGAGCAGATGATTTTTTGTCAGAACCTGTTAATCCAAAAGAATTTCAAGTTCGTATAAAAGCTCATTTACGCCGTGAATATGAA
>JAFUUT010000353.1 GCA_017477685.1 bacterium
AACTTGTTTGCCTTCGGCAGAATACGGAGCAACCGCAAGAACTCCCCTTGCCTTATCTTCAATTGCTTGAGCATCTTTCAGTGTCAATGTCGGCTTTGTACCCATACCCATTCGCACCCCTCCGGACTTTGCAGATGCAGATCGTATCATAAGCAAGTTACTTCCCATTGATTCCATATTTGACATTATCTTTTTACTGGCACCAGAACCAACCGCAAGCATTATAATAACGGCGCTTACACCGATAATTATACCAAGACTTGTCAGCATTGAACGCATTTTATTTATCTTTAAAGATACTACGGACATTTTTAATATTGACTTAAAATCTAACATTTTTATATTCCTTTTATTATTAATACTTTCCATATACATGTATTGGCACTATATCCGGCAAATCAAATAATGAATTATTTATATGCACAATATCTTTTGCGGAATTTCTGATATTCTGCACATAATACTCATGTATAGATTCTTTATTAGCAGTTGCAAGATATTTAGATTCATCCACAGATTCTTTCCAATATACCGCAATGCCATATTCTTCACTTATACATGCTTCTCTGCGAGGACGAAATTTTATATATGTACAAGGAAAATCATTTATTACCGTCTTTCTTACTACACGAGGATTTTCTTTGTCAATAATACCATTCCATTTTGAATAATACCAATTTAAAATTTTGTTACTTTTATTAAAGTCCTCAATTACATCTTCTAAAGATTCATTGCTATATCCATATTCTCTATTCTGATCATATATAATCATACCCTTATTTATAGATAATTCGACGGGATTATATTTACCCGTATGGTTTTCATCTTCAACATTGACATAATCATGTAAATCTTTGCCGTCAAATACAGAAACAAAAACGTGTTTAACTCCATCCCAAACCTCAATATTATCAGAACGCCATTTGTTTCCGCTTTTATAAAATTTTATATTATTTTTATAAATATCTATATTACCATTAAGCCTTTTATACGTTAAAACATATTGAGAATCAATTATGAAAGATGTTTCATTCTGAATATTTTTTGATTTTTCCCAAAGTTCAGAAACTCTTTTATCAGGGATTGAATAATATATTTTACCGCAAGCAATAATAAATACCGGCACAAGAACAACTGTCAAAAAAAATTTCATATACTTTTTATTTTTTTTGAAAAAGAGATTTATATTATTATTTTTGCGTTTCTTTTTTCTACCCATATTTGCTCCGAGTAATTATGTTTCTCTTGTTCTGTGTTTTATCCATTCGGATTTTGGCTGATCTAATATTATTTTACCGTCTTTAAATTTTACAACCCTTTGTGTATACTCTGCAATATCAGGTTCGTGGGTAACAAGAACAATCGTTTTACCGTATTCTTGATTAAGTTTCACGAAAAACTCCATAACCTCTATACTTGTTTTTGTATCCAAATTACCTGTAGGCTCATCTGCAAGGATCAAAGGAGCATCATTTACAAGTGCTCGAGCAATTGCAACCCTTTGCTGCTGACCACCGGACATTTGATTAGGCATATGGTCTTCTCTGTTTTTCAGACCTACAATTTCAAGAGCTTTTCGCCCGCGTTCAATTCTTTCCTGTTCTGAAATACCCTTGTATATCATCGGCAGGCAAACATTATCCAATGCGGAAGTTCGGGATATCAAGTTGAATCCTTGAAAAACGAAACCCATTTTTTCACATCGGACCATAGCAAGTTTATCAGATGACAAATGAAGCATATCTTCGCCGTCTAAATAGTATTCTCCTGAATTCGGTTTGTCCAAAGTCCCCAGCATATTCATAAAAGTGGACTTCCCGGAGCCTGACGTACCCATTATGGCAACAAACT
>JAFUUT010000354.1 GCA_017477685.1 bacterium
ATTATGTTACACTAAGTTACGAAAAATTGCAAGCACATGTTTTATTAATGCTTATCCCAAGGATAATCCTTTGAAATATGCCATCCGTCAAGCATAATAAGGGCTGCACACCAAAGACCATACTTATCTTTGTCGCATGCGGCATTCCCTGAGTAAGATGAGGATCTTCCGAGAAGACATACTCTAAGATTATGTGTATTAGAAGCAGTTGCTCTGCTGACGCTTGTTCCATCAGGATGTCCCATCGGAAGTAAACCTGTATTTCCTAAATAAAACATAAATGTATCTTTTCCCATTGTATTAGGTGCGGTTTCGCCATTTGTATCTATCATTATGACCGTTCCCGCATAATCGTTACTATCTCCCGTTTTGGGACGAGTCCAAAAAGAAACCATAGCTCCATCCATCATTATAACATGGTATCCTTCGTTATATGCTTTAGTAGCCCAATTCCCAGTAACTTCATTCATGGGTCTTCCATTAAGAAATTTTCTTTCATTGGTTCCAATTGTAAGTTCAGATGATTGCATTTCAAGAGCATATTTCATGTAACCTTTGAAATACTTGTCAAATATCTCTTTAGGCGGTACGGCATTTGATTCGTCCGCAAATTTCCAGCGCTTTACTTTGCCGTTATGGTATTCTGACATTTTAATAGTATTTGCCAGTGTACTGTATGTCTTTTCCAATTGTGTCAAAGTCAGTTTTTTTGAGTATGCCAGTTTTATGTTTGGCAAAGTCATTGCGGCAACTGCACCGATAACCCCAATTGTTATAAGTACTTCGGCAAGAGTAAAGCCTGATAATTTTTTCATAAATCCTCCGATGTTTAAATAATTATATTAATATTTTATACTATTTTTATTGTTTTGCAACGAGTGATTTGAATTTTTCTAAATCTTCCTTTGTATCAATACCGACAGGAACAAAATCTACAATTGAAGTTTTAATTTTCATTCCCTTCTCTAAAGCTCTCAGCTGCTCAAGACTTTCTGTTTTTTCAAGCATAGTTTGTGGAAGTGATGTCATTGCTTCTAAGGCACTTCTTTTGTATCCGTAGATACCCAAATGCCCGTAAAATTTTGCAATTCCCGTGTTTCTTTCATATGGAATAACCGAACGCGAGAAATATAGCGCAAAACCGTTATTATCTGTTACGCATTTTACCAAATTCGGATTTTGAGCCTCTTGAGGTGAAATTTCTCTTATTAAGGTTGAAATATCTGCTTTTTCATCTTCTATTACGTTTTTAATGACAGCATCAATACTTTCGGGTTTTATAAGAGGTTCATCTCCTTGCAGGTTGCATATAAAACTTATTTCAGGATGTCTGGAAACGACTTCCATAATTCTGTCAGAACCTGATTTATGCTCTGTTGACGTCATTTCAACATTCCCGCCAAAAGCTTTTACGGCATTAAATATTCTCTCATCATCGGTTGCGACTATTATTTCATCTGCATATTTTGAAGCTTTTGCTTTTTCAAAAACCCATTGAATGATTGGTTTACCCTCTACTTCAATTAATGGTTTGCCCTCAAGTCTTGAAGAACCGTATCTCGCAGGTATTATTATTGCTGTTTTAGTCATTTTATTGCCCTCTTTTTACAACATAGGATGTCCACTGGTCTTGATGAATTTCTTCTACAATTTCAAGATTTTCACGTTTTATTGCATCAAGTACCATTTGTTTTTTCTCATCTAAAATTCCGCTCAGCGACATCAAAGCATTTTCTTTCATTATATTTTTTAAGTCCGGCATAATTTCTGCAAGTACAAAATGCAAAATATTAGCAACAACAAAATCGAATTTTTCTGTTATTTTGTCTGCACTCCCAAGTTCAAATTTGCACTCTGCATCGTTTTTTAACGCATTTTCTTTTGCAACCTCAATCACTGTTTCGTCGGTATCACATCCATAAACATATGATGCTCCGAGCTTTTTAGCCAGTATTGATAAAATGCCAGAACCCATGCCTATATCGGCTACTGTTCCTCCTTTGAAGTATTTCTCCAAAGCTTTCATACAAAGTTGTGTTGTTTGGTGAGTTCCCGTACCGAATGCGCATCCGGGTTCCAGTTTTATAATAATTTCGTTCTCTTTGGGTTGGTATTCTATCCAATCAGGTACGACTGAAATTTTCTCGGTTACGTGGGTTACATCCCATTTTTCTTTCCATTTAACAGACCAATCTTCGTTTTGTTTTTCTTCAAGAGTGAACTCCCAAGAACCAAGCTCAAGTTCGTTTAGTCCTCTGTCAATAAATTCTTGTCTGCTTATATCAAGGATGTTTTCAATATCGTAGAGCAAATCTTCATAAGAATCATTTCCTTTCAGAAATACTCTCAATGTTCCTTCTGTGGTATCTACCATTTCAAGGTCTTTGTATGTTTCTTCCGCAAGAATAATCCCTTCGCAATCGAAATTTTCAAAAAACAACTCAGAAATCAAATCCTCCATAAGAGGATTAATTTTGATTTTAAGTTCATAATATGTGTTTTCCAACCCCTCTCCCCAGCCCTCTCCCTCAATGGGCGAGGGAGAAATATAGCTGTTATAATTTATTCTATAAATGCACCCATTTTTCTGTATTTATCGTAACGTTGGTTGCGAAGATCTTCTCCCGACATACCTTCAAGCTCTTGAAGAGCTGTCTTAATTGTATCTTTTAAAGATGCTGCCATTTCTTCGTAATTTGTATGAGCTCCGCCAACCGGTTCTTTTATCATTCCGTCAATGACACCGAATTTTAATAAATGAGGCGCTGTAATTTTCAAAGCGGTTGCCGCTTCTAAGCTCTTTGTAGCATCTCTCCATAAGATAGACGCACAGCCCTCAGGAGAAATTACGGTATAATATGCGTGTTCAAGGAGATAAACTTTGTTTGCCACCGCAAGTCCCAAAGCTCCGCCGGAGCATCCTTCGCCCGAAATTACCGCTACAACCGGAACTCTTAACTTTTGCATTTCTCTTAAGTTCATTGCAATAGCGGCACCTTGTGCGTGTTCTTCAGCGCTGATACCTGGATAAGCACCGGGGGTATCTATAATTGTAACTATTGGTATATTAAATTTGTTAGCATGGTTGAATAAGCGTAGAGCTTTTTTATATCCTTCAGGCTGAGGCATACCAAAATTATATTCAAGGTTTTCTTTGGTGGATTTACCTTTCATCGTACCGATAATCA
>JAFUUT010000355.1 GCA_017477685.1 bacterium
GCATAATACACCAGTAATACTCTCAAAACTGTCTTTCAATATCATTTCAACAGGTTTATCTTTATAAGCCTCAACATTAACTAACGCAATATTATTATTAATACAAGACGGCAAATCTATATGACCATACCTTGCAGAACGCGTTGCGATAACACGCAGATTCTTGAATTTCTTTAATACCTCAGGATTTATATGAGATGTTATAAAAACACTAATTACGCTTGTTTGTTCCAAATCCTCACCGGATAAGTCTTTTACTGTTTCAATATTCAACGGATGGGGAAAAAATTTGATATCATAATTATTTATTTCTGTATTATCAAAAAAAGGTTTTTCTACATCTCTGTAATCAAAAAATAACATTTTACAAACCATAACAATCTCCTTTAATACAAATTATTTATTCTACTAAGACAAAATACTATTAGATATAAGAATATATTTTCGGCAGCAAAATAAACAAAAAGAGCAATGATTCAGCACCAATAAAAATGTATTATAGATATGTAAGGAATAAATTAAATATTTACGCATTATAACCGAGTTACACCGTGACTTTAACGGGCATGCAACATGACGGTTATAAGCAAAACGATTCATGAATTTTTGGATTAGCATGACCCAAAATCCGCTGAATCGTTACAAAAGGACAGGCAAACTAAAGCATGTCCTTTTGTCTTTTTTGTATTTATGTAACAAATAACAAAAAATACAGGATATTTTTACAATTCTTAATACATACAAAAACTTAGAAAACCATGTCTTGACATGGTTCCGGAGGATTTGTATACCTAAAATTCATGAACTGACATGCATTTGGCCGGATTAATAAATCGCTAAAGACCACTATTTAAGGCATTTAAGGGCATGTAACAAATCTTAATATCCGCTTACCTCTCACTTGAAAAAAAAATCTTATTTTTTATAATTATTTTATGAAGTCTGAGGAGCTTATTTTTGAGGGCTTTAAGGGGAGATTAACCAAATAGGCATAGTTCTGTTTTGGGATATTAGTAAATAAGTGGAGATTACATAAGTTGTTTAGAAGTAGAGATATGGGAAGAGCAGTTGCGGTTAGAAGATGGACTACGACTGCAGTTGAGTGTTATAAGAGAGGATGTAATTGCGAAGGATGTTTTTATAAGGATTTCTTTAGCGGATCCTCACAAAAATGCCAGATGA
This sequence comes from bacterium, assembly GCA_017477685.1. Lineage (GTDB taxonomy): Bacteria > Cyanobacteriota > Vampirovibrionia > Gastranaerophilales > Gastranaerophilaceae > Zag111. The sequence continues at coordinate 1,183 of JAFUUT010000355.1, forward strand.
AAGCATCCGTTTTAGAACTTGTTAGAGTTATAGGCACACCTGATGTTGAATTGCCTCAGTTTTTAGCAGAAGAAGTTTAGTCACTAAACCCTTTAAAAATCATGTATTCTGTGGTATACTCATGAAGCACGCAGATAATTGGAGGTTTTAGTATGCATATTCACGTTAACGGTAAAAACATTGAAATTACTGAAGCTATAAAGGCTTACGTTAAAGAAAAAATCGGGAAAGTAGCAACTCGTTATGACCAAATTCAGGCTATCGACGTTGTTTTAACTGTTATAAAAAATCCGTCAGCAGAAGGTAAACATATTGCTGAACTTACTTGCAAGACAAATTCAGGAACTATTCACTCTGAAGAAGCTGCTGAATCAATGTACGCAAGTATTGATTTGTTGGCTGACAAGTTCGCAAGACAAATTACAAAATTTAAAGATAAAAATTTATCTTTGAGTAAAGAATCTATACGTGACGTAATTCAAGAAACTGATATCGAAGACAAAGATACAATTAAAGCTATTGAAGATTAGTTAAATTTCATATTAAATCGATTTGGCCTGCAATAAAATTGCAGGCTCTTTTTTATTTTTAATAATTTATTTTAATAATTGGACTTATGAATAATTACCATGCTAAAATATAGATTATTTTGAGGGAGAAACACATGTTTGAATTAAATAAGTTTAAAATTACAACATTATGCTTTATATTGATGTTTATCTTTGTCATTGCAGCAATATATTCCAACACAAAGGATATTGTAAAAGATAAAAACGGTCAATCAAATTCATACCAAAGTTCATACAATTATCCGGAACAACGCTCAAACAGAAATAATGTTAACAATTCTACAATAAATAATTTGTCTAACAGAATCTCCAGTTTGGAAGAAAGAATGAGCGAATTGCCATATGATAATCCGCAGCAAGACAAATTTAACTGTACTATTCAAGGCTTTATGAGCGGTGATATCCTTGTTCCGGTTTCCGAATCCGAATCACTAAAAGAAGCAAAAGATAACGGAAAAGAACTTGTAATGTTATGCCGTTTTGAATAAAAATTATCAACAAAAAAATCGGTTAGTTTATTATTAAACTAACCGATTTTTATTGTCTTAAGCCAAATTATTCAACTTCGATTGCACCAACAGGGCAAGCATCAGCTGCTTCTTTTACGCCGTCAATATTGTCTGCAACAGCTGCTTCATTAACTACAGCTCTATCTTCGATTGAAAATACTGCATCACAAATTGATTCGCAAGCTCCGCATGCAATACATGAATCATTAACTTTAACTGCCATTTTATTTCTCCTTTTATTTACAACCCGTGAAATTTCTTTCACTTAAATTATTATATAACAAAATTTTTAAAATTTCTACCTATATATTTTACAAACAAGTAAAAGTATCTTTTAACAAATCGTTTGCAATATAGTCAAAACCTTCAATTTCGCCCATATAACCCTGACCTTTTATATATTTTGCATAAATTAATACAGGGACTTTTTCTCTTGTATGGTCTGTACCTTCAACACAAGGATCACAACCGTGATCTGCGGTTATTATCAAAATATCATTGTCTGTCATAGCTTCCATTATTGGCTTTATATAAGTATCAATCTCCTCAATTGCTTTTCCATAACCTTCTGCATCATTTCTATGGCCGTATAGCATATCTGTGTCGACTAAATTTGTAAAAATAAGAGTATTTCTGTTATAAGTTTTCCCTTTTTCATAAGCAATATCTTCAAGCGACAGTTCATTTCTAACGGCTTTTAGAGTTAATTCTAAGCCTTCTTTATTAGAGCCGGTGTGAATTGCGTGTGTTATGCCTGCTTTTGAAAAGATATCTTCAATTTTCCCTATAGCAATAACTTTTCCGCCATTATCCTTAATTTCATCCAGTACTGTATGTCTTGGCGCCATAGAGAAATCCCTTCTGTCTTTTGAAATTCTTGTCGGCTTCCCGTCTATAACCTTATAAGGTCGAGCAATAACTCTTGCCACATTATACCCGCCTTCATCAAGAAGCTTGCGGGCAATTCTACACCATTCATATAAAGTTTCAAGTTCAATCAAATCCGTATCTACTGCAATTTGGAATACACTATCTGCCGAGGTATACACTATTGGAAATTTTGTTTTATGGTGTTCATCATTTAACTGCTCAATAATTTTTGTTCCGCTTGCAGGAATATTTGCAAGAATACCTTTGCAGCCGGTTTGGTCTATAAATTTGTTAATAAGTTCTTGCGGAAAACCATCAGGATATGTTGAGAACGGTTTTTCCGAAACAAGTCCTGCAATTTCCCAATGACCTGTTGTAGTGTCTTTTCCTTTTGATTTTTCAACAAGAGTTGCGCAAGTGCCAAGAGGTTTTTCTACAGGTTTTATTCCCATAAAATCTTGTTCCATATTCCCGAGTCCAAGTGCTTCCAAATTGGGAACATGCAAACCTTTGTTGAACTCACATACATGTTTTAGGGTGTTACATTCAGGTATATCTCCAAAATCTCTGCAATCAGGCATTGCACCAATGCCCATTGAATCAATTACCATTATTATTGCTCTGTATTCAGACATTTTTCTTCTCCGTTTATCTATATTAGACCTTGATAATTTTAAAACATAATTTTATATGCTGTCAAGGATATTTAATTTTCTCTCGCTTTTTGCAAACGCTCTTTTAGTAATTCATTAATTACATCTAATCTTTTTTGAAATCTGGAACTCATAATTTGAATAGACTCATCTAATAAGTATACTAAAGTTTGGAGTGGGTGTTTTCTCATGTATATAAAATCATCAATATACGCATTTCGTTCTGTTTTTAGCGAATTTCTTGCATTTTGCAGTGCATCTATTGCCATATCATCATCCAAAATTTTCAAGTTTTCAGAAACTGATTTTTTGAAATTTTTTATATTTATTGGTATATATGGAAATCTCGGAATATAATCAGCTAATGAAACAATATTATTATACGCTTTTACAGATTCAGGAGCCGAATCTCCGGCATCAACATGTCTTTCGACGAGAACTTTTGGATTGTATATACAATCAAATAAATGTCTTGCTTCATGTAATGCAACAAATTTATTTTTTATATATTTTTTATCTTTAGTTAATGGTAAACACAAAATATGTCCATCACATGAGCAATTTTTTATTGTAAATACTCGTCCGTTTGCATCCGGCGGAAGTTTTATTTCTTCTCCATCTCTGCCAATGAGTAATTTGCCTGCGGTTTTCTTTTTTTTGAAATCGATAATTTCATAAACTATTTTATTTTCTCCCAGTACAGAGTTCAGTGCTTCCTTGAATTTTTCTACAGAACACATTTTGCCGTGAGAAATATCCTCAAGCTTTTCTTTCAATTTATCCGAACATCTTTGAGCCTTTGCATATCGTTGTCTTTCAGTCCCTCTGCAAACAGAAAGAGGCATTCTTGCACTATCTTGAATTGTTTTATCAACAATAAGATTTGTGTCGCCTCTTTTTACAGGCATCATTACATAAAGACGTCTTGAGTTAGGTGGTAGATTTTTTTTGAGTATGTATATTCCGCGCATATAATATTATAACCCTATAAAGTTTGATTTTGTAAATACCGTTTTTCGCCCTTCACAAAATCTTCCATTCGCGGGCGTGTATATAAATTGATTTTATTTTGTGCATTAACATCTTTTTCAACATCACGACGTATCATTTTATTGACAAGTTTTGGTATGAAATACCCCAAAGAGCCCATTAATATAAACATATTAACCCAGAATATGCCGGCGCAAACCTTTTTATTTACCCTTGAAATTTTGCCTTGTTCCACCTCATCTATTACATCACTTAAAGATTTAATTTTAGGGAAAATTTTATTTATAAATGAACTATTATCTTCTTCAGATCTTAGTTTTGTTCCAAATAGCCTATCACTTATATTTGTAAATAAGCTCCCTAAAAGTAAATCCCCGCCAAAGAATACCGCAGAACCAAAGGATTGTCTAATCATCACATCTTTTTTCTCTGTTTCATTTCTGGAAGCAAAAAGAACACCCATTACATCTGCTATATATCCTAAAAAGAATGGCAATCTGGACATATAAATACCCTTTTTATAATCAAAATATTTGGCCCTGTTACGGAAATAATTGATAAATTTTCCGCAATTTTTGCTATTTGGATAAAGGGAAGCAAAACCCGCTAATGACATCCCAAGTGTTATAGCTGCAAACAGCGATAAAAATGCTAAATATTTCTTATGTTTTGATTTTTCATATTCTTTTGCCCTGTTTTCAACAATTTCTTTATCCGCCATGTTCATTTCCGCACTGAAACCTGCTTGACCGCTTTGTTTTCTGGTAATTTCATTATTTATAAACGGTACAGACCCGAGTAATCCGAAAGTAAAAAGACAATCAAAAATAAATACTGCATTTTTGGCTTTAATTATTTTTTGTCTTAATTTTTCTTTGTCTCCCCCGCAAGATTTTAATAATTCATCAATATTGATTTTTTGCTCATATTTTTTATTAGGAAATATTCTATTAAATAAAGCCTCTAATGGATATTTTTCAGTCCCTTTGGAAATTCTTTTAAGCTCATTCATCATTGAATCAGCGTCTTTTAAAAATTTATTTGATATAGTGATAGCTTTGTGATTATTTGCCCATAATCCTTTGGTGAGTTTACTTACATATTTAATAGCCAATCTGTTTGTAAACGGTAAAGTTAAAAACGGTGATAAATAAGCAATTGAATAATCAAAAAGTAATCTGCGAGCTTTTTCTTTACGCTCCGTGCCGTTATTGGCCATTATAATCCACGGAATAGTTGCTCCACACCCGTCAACAAGAGCACGGCTAAGAACAATACTTGAATTTAACGCACTCGTTGTATCGTAAAATGCATTCCCAAATTGAGAGTTGTATTTTTTATTTATTTTTGCAACTTGCATAATACATTATAAGTCTGTAAAAATTTTTTTTTGCTAGCTGTATTTTAGCCTTTAACAAAATCCTCCATTCGCGGGCGCTTTATGTATAAATTGGTTTTATTTTGCGCATTAACGTCTTTTTCAACATCATGTCGTATCATTTTATTTATTAAATACGGAATACCAAATCCCATACAAACACTTAGCATTGCAAGATTTACCCAGTATAATATTGCCCCTATTTTTTTATCTCTAGGGTCTAAACTCCTTAAACGTTTTGTAGGAGGAATAAGTTTTCTTATGAACGCATTTTCAATATCTTTATTTATTATATTAGTTTTTAAATATTTGTCTGCAAGTCGGCCTAAAATACTTCCAATCAGAATATCTCCGCCAAAGTATGTGATAGTTGAAACAGTACTCCTAATAGATGTATCCTTTAATTCTGTTTGATTTCGAGAAGCTAGTGTTATGCCGGAATATATACCAAACGATGCTAACAACAAAGCTAATCTGCTCATGTATATCCCGTCATTGTAGTCTAATCTTGGAGCGATTTTTTTAATATAATTATTAAAAGCATTTGAAGTTTGAGATGTCAAACCTTTTTTAATTAATAACGGACATAACGTAAGTGCAGTTAAAACTCCAAGCCAAGCAGCCTTTCTTAACGGTTCTTTTTTCTTATAACTTTCGGCTCTTTTTTCAACTATACTTTTATCTGCCATATAAAATTCTGCAGAGTATCCATCTTGTTTAGTTTTGCGTTTGGTTTGCCAATTGTTAAAGAATCCTACACAACCTATTGAAGCTGATGTAAATAATAAATCAAAAGCTAAAACTGCATTTTTTGCATTTATTAATTTTTGCCTTAACTTTTCTTTGTCGCCTCCGCAGGATTTTAAAAGTTCATCTATATTAAGTCTTGGGTTGTATTGTTTTTTAGAGTTAAGTTTATAATAAATTTCCTCAAACGGATTTTTCTTTACCCCTTTTGCCATTCTGGTAAGTTCAGCCATCATTGGCTCTGCATCTTTTAAAAATTTATTTGAAATATGAATGGCTTTATGATTATTTGTCCAAAAACTCTTAGTTAATTTGCCGATATATTTCATAGCGAATCTATTTGTCAAGGGTAAAGTTACTAACGGTGATAAATATCCAAGAGCAAAACTAAATAATGATTTGTTAAATTTTTCCCTTCGTTCTTGATTATTGTTAGCCATTATGACTTGTGGTGCGTCAAGAGACACAACATCTAAAACAGCTTTCCCAAGCAAAACCTTTTCATCCAAGTTCACAGCCAAGCCAATCATTGGGTTGGCTCTAAAATTGGGCGTTTGCCTTTTATTAATATCGATATCGCTATGGAATTCCGAAATTTTCATATCAATATTAAAAACCGTGAAAAAATTTTTTTGCTACTATTTTTATTTTATATTTCACCCAAAGAATCTACTTTATATGCGTATCCGAGTTCTTCTTGAGCCAGAACGGTGATATTATTAATAAACATATTTAACAAAGTGAAAAATATCTGCCTGTATTCCATAGGAACAACAAGTATCGGAGAATATATGTTCAATTTTTTAGATTTTGAAATTATTTTCTTGGCAATTTTTTCCGCCATGTCAGCATCGATTTTAATCATAGAATCATCACTGTCATCAAAACCTAACAACATTTGTGTATAAGTTTTTTCTGATAATTCAAAAGCGCTAATTGTTTCACCATCTTCATTTGCATAGGCTTTGCATATTTGTTTCGATAATGCCAGCCTGATTTTATTGATAAGATCAATTCTTGAGCTGTCATCGGCATAATCATTAATCTTTTCAAAAATGTATGTGATGTTTTTTATAGATACATGCTCTTTAATCAAACTTGTCATGATATATTTGATATCTGCATAATTCAAAATATCAGGAACTATATTTTCAACAAGATATTCATTTTCTTTGTCCACCACATCAAGGTATTTGTCGATATCATCGTAGTCTAAAAGATCTTCAACATACTTTATTGCACTATGTTCAAGAGCATAAGCAATATACTCTGATGATGTCATTCCGTTTTGCCAGAAATTTTTGCATTTATCTTTTTGAACCCAAATAAGTTTTCTGCCGGAGATTTCATCGATAGTATCAATTGAATTTTTAATTTTGCTTGTAACTTTTAATTCATCTGCGAAAAATGCTTTATACCCCGGATACACAATCCCTCTAAATACTTCAACTCCACGAATACGTATGCTAAATTCGCCGCAATTTAACGCTTCGTCATCTTTGAATACAACTTTAGGAATAATATAACCTGTGCTTTGAGTTAAATTTACCCTTGTCTTAACGGTCTCGGCAATAAGATGTTCTTCTCCAAATTTTTCTCTTTCTGAATCAACAAAATTCAAAAGTTCTTCGCTAAGATATATCGCAAGTTTCTCTTCTCTGAGTTTTGAATACATCAAGTCCGGAGAAGTAGCTTTGTTTAATTCACCCTTTAAATCATTCAGTTCTTTTAGGCCTGAAGAAATTTTGTCATTCAATTTTTTGCGAGAACCTGATTCAGAATCCAATTCCGCTTTAATTTGGTTGATTTCTTCTCTTTTGCGTTTGATTTTTGATTGAATTTCAAGACATGTTTCATATTCGGTCATCTTTGGAGAGAGCATTTTTTCCATTTGGCTTTTGAAGTCGGAAATACTTATTATATCACTATCAAATCCGCCGTCAGATTTTGCCTCTCGCATAAAAATACAATTCATTTGAGTTTCATCTTCTTCTGTTGAAACTTCATGCATGCTATAAAGTTCCCAGCCATTCATAGACATTTCATTCAACAAATTCTGCAACTCCTGAGCATTTTCAGCAGAACAGGTTTTGATAACATATTCCATTTTGTTTTTACCGAACATCATAAATTTTTATCCTTTTAATATTTTAATTGCCTCTATTGCTGTTTTTATCGCCATGTCTGTATCATGCACAACTGGATTTTCTAATTTGGCTTTCTCTCTTTCCTGATTTGCAACAACCAAAAATACTGAGCCGACTCTAACTTTCAAGTAACTTGCAACAACAAAAAGTGCTGCAGATTCCATTTCTGAAGCTAAGCAGCCTAAACGCTTCCACGCTTCCCATTTATTCTCCAATTCATAACTTACAGGCATAGTCTGCGGACTATGCTGACCGTAAAAAGAATCTTTACACTGAACAATCCCTGTATGGCTTGTATAACCGAGTTTTTCAGATGCTGCCTTTAATGAATTAACTATATCAATATTTGCAACTGCCGGAAACTCAATAGGAGCATATTCTTTACTTGTACCTTCCGCCCTTATTGCGCCTGTTGCAATTACTAAATCTCCGCCTTTTACATCCAAATCAATGCCGCCGCAAGTACCGACACGTATAAATGTTTTAGCGCCTACTTTTGTCAATTCTTCCATAGCAATTGCCGCAGAAGGACCGCCTATACCGGTTGATGTCACACTAACCTTTGTACCGTCAACATAACCTGTATATGTAACGTACTCTCTACTATCAGCAACTAACTTGGGATTTTCAAAATATTGGGCAATTTTTTCACACCTTTTCGGGTCGCCCGGCAATATTACATATTCCCCGGCATCGCCTTGCCTAAGTCCGATATGATATTGTCTGTCGTCTTCAGAATAATGCATGGATGCTCCTTTAATGAAAATAGTGTTTAGTAATTAAGTGAATTAAGCAAACGAAGTTGCTCAACCACTTAATTACCTATCCACACAATATTTTACTTTAATTGTTGTATTACTTGATTTGTAATATCAACACCGCCTACAAACACTACCTGATCAGATAGTACAGCGTCTAATTTTTGTGCAACCATAACTGATTTAGCTACAGCTTGAATTTGATTTAAAATTTGAGTTTCTTTATCATGCTGCAATCTTGCAAGAGCTTCTTGTTTTGTCTTTAACTCATTTGCAGTTTGTGTTTCAAAATTTTGCTTTTGAAGCGGAGTAGACAAGTTTTTATATTGTCTTTCTTTTTCAAGCATAAATTGTTGTAACTCTAAACCTTTAGCATCTAATTCTTTTACTGCTTGTTGAGCAGCCGGATAGCTTTCCAAAACTTTTTGGTAATCTATATACCCAACTTCTGCATTAGCTTGAGAACCGATTCCGATAATCATGCCAGCAGCCATTAATAATGCCATCAATTTTAAGTTTTTCATACGACCTCCTATATTTTATTTATTAATTTATAACACATTAATATAATAAATCACCTACGCCAAAAGTAAAGTACCCATGATCCGGAGTGTTACGTCCGCCATTTGTAAGTGGAATACCATAATCGATTGACAACGGACCCATACCCGGTACAAATACTTTTAAACCAACACCGGCAGACACAGCGTACATAGGTCTGTCATAAATAATATTTGAAACTGTTCCGTCAAATACTTTACCTGCATCCATCCATACCGTAAATCTCAGATTATTCAAGAATGAAATTCTTGTCCTGTCCATAAACGGTATTGGAGTCGCAAATTCAGCAGAACCCATTATAAATGCATTACCTGTACCTACACCGCTCATTTTAAACCCTCTGATAGTGTACGGGCCGCCTAAACGATACGCCATAACTTCAGGAATATCACCATGAATTGTACCGCCGCCTTTAGCAGTCAAAGCCAATGATGAACGCTTTGCAATCGGTATGTACTGCTTAATCATACCTGTAATTCTGCCATGTGTTTTGTCAAGCCCGTCAAGTCCGATACCTTCGTCAAATCGCAAGCTTGCCATTGTACCATGTCTTGTAACAGCAGCAGAATCTCTTGTATCAAATAATAATGCCGGACTCAAAGATAGGAACATGCCGCCTTCCAATTGCTCTGCACGCCTTGATAGAGGAACATTGTATGCGCGGTACAAATTGCTTATTGCTGCCAAGCCGCCTTCTGATACATCAATATTTTCAACGCCTAAACTAAATGTTGCCGTCGCATGACGATTAGATTTTAAACGGTGAGCAGCAGTGAATTCCAAACCATATCTTTTTTCAACCGCAAGAGGTATCTGATATGAACCGAAATCCCTGAAGAATAATCGTGTATTCAATGATGTATCCGCATTAAAGAAATATGGTTTAAAATAGCTTAACTCCGCTTGGATATTCATATGATCTTTTACGGAAGAATCATTTAATAAAATACCTGTACCTGCCAAACCGGTTAATGATATACGTTCTGCACGGCCTCTGAAATTATTTTCAGATATACCCATTGAACCGAAAAGACCTGTAACAGTATCCAAACCACCACCGACAGAAACACTTGCCGTTCTTTGTTCGGTAATTTTTATAGTTATATCATATGCATCAGGAATATCTTCACTTGGTTCAATTTCACGTGTTACATCCTTGAATGCTTGAGTTGCATACAATCTTACCAAATCTTCTTTTATAAGATTTTCGTTATAAACCATTCCCGGTTCGGTTAAAATATTACGGGCAACAATATAATCTTTTGTTTTTTCGTTGCCTTCAATCAGGATTTTATCAATAATCCCCTCTTTTATACCAATATTGATAGTTCCGTCAGGGTCATCCTGAACATACGCAACACGAGAAAGTATATACCCTTTTTCATTGTATAATTCTTGAATTCTTGCAATTGCATCATTAATCTGAGCAATGTTTTGGGGTTTTCCTTTCATACCAATAAGTGTTTGAAGAATATCCTCAGTTGTAATAACTGAATTGCCCTCAATTGTGAAATCTTTAACCGGAATATTTTCTTCCACAATTATTTTAACGGTGACAGTACCGTCTCCGTTCAAAGTAGGAACCGCTTTCATCCTTTCCGTAAAATAACCGGTATCATAAATACTTTTAAGATCTGCCTGCAAAGTATCCCTTGTATATGTACCCCCGACTTTCATCTGCATTTGAGATAAAATTTCATCTTTTTGAATAGAATTTAATCCGTAAAGTTCTATATCCCTGATTGGTCTGTTCTCTTTACTTACATAATTGGAAGAATCAGCGGAAGTAGCAGCCAAATCCTCAATAGTCGGCGTAATATCTTCCCGATAAAATTCCTCCTTATAAACAGGTAAAGGCTGAGGAGCAATATGCTTGGAATAAGTATCAAATATAGCATTTGTCGATGATTCACTCTGAAGTGCATCATTCGTTAAACCCATTCCTCCCCAAACATCTTCTACCGCGTTTCCCTGAATTTGTATCAAAGAAGCTAAAACTACGGCTGCCAGTACATTTTTTATTATATTTGAATTCAAATTTTTTCCCTTAAACAAACTCTCACTATTCTCCTACAAAATTCTAGCATAAATATACAAAAAAGAAAAAAAAATTTACATCTATTTACCAACTGAAATTTTATAAATTTTGTTTTTGTTAATTCCGTACAATTCAGACAAAATTACGGAGATGTCTTTTGCGCTAAAACCCTTATCCTGCAAGACTTTTATTTTATTTTCCAAATCTGACTCGTTTACATTTTTATCTGTTCTGAAAATCATCACAACAAATTCACCCTTAGGTTCGTTCTTTTCAAAATGTTGTACAATTTTATCAACACTATCAACCAAAACTTCTTCAAAAAGTTTTGTCAATTCGCGGCCTATGGCAATTTGAGCATCAGGGCGTATATTTTGAATAATTTTTAAAGTATTTAGCACCCTGTTTGGAGATTCGTAAAAAACAGTATCCGTAAACTCATACTGTTTTATGATATCTTCAATCTGCTTTTGGTTTTTTGGCAAAAAACCTATAAAAGAAAATTTTTCATCTACTCTTGAAATCTGTGATAAAAATGTAACAGCCGCGTTCGCTCCTGCAAGAGCAGAAACAGAAAAACCTTTTTTGCGAAGTTCTTTTACTATCACTGCACCGGGGTCACAAATTAATGGTGTTCCCGCATCTGAGACAAGTGCAATTTTTTTACCTTGTTCAAGCAGATTTATTATTTGTGATACTCGCTCTTTTTCGTTGTATTTGTGATAAGAAACGCATTTTGTTTGGATATTGTAATGATTAAGAAGTTTTTGAGTATTCCTGCTATCTTCACACGCAATCAAATCAACAGATTTAAGTATTTCTATTGCTCTTAAAGTTATATCTCCAAGATTTCCGATAGGGGTTGGTACTATGTAAAAATCATATTCTTTCATACAAATTATTTCTTTTTACCTGTTTTGTTAAGTGTTTCCACATCATTTACACGCATTGCAAAATACGGAACTTTTTTACCTTTTTCTATCAAGAATAAAACAAATGTATCATCAAAATAGAAACGTCTGATTTGAACAGGATGGCCTACAGAAGTGTATTTCATCATAATTGCAGCTTCACTTTTTAAATAAACACCTTCATTATTCATTTTAAACTCAACTGTTTCTATAGTTTGATCTATATGAAAACTGCTATCTTTTATAGGGCGACCTTCAACATCAGGGAAATTTGTCATTTGATACAGATTAATATCAGGAACTTTCAGTCTGTCATCCTCGTCGAAATATTTAATTCCTTTAAAGTTTTCTGTTTTTTGTTGAATTTCTTTATATAATTCATTAAATTTTTTATCATCTTTAGTTTTATACAAAATCACTTCATCATTTGATTTGGTATGCAATTTGACAGCATAATCATTTGGAGAATTGTAGAATAAAACACTCACATTCTGATAAAGTTTTGAAGGACTGTTTTCATTTATGCCAAAATAATCCACTTTATTTGGATTTTCTCCAAAACGACCTTGAGCAAGTTTTTCAAAAGGTTCAATAAATTTGAAATCTTTTTTCAACATTGCATAAATGAGTATTTTAGCCGGATTATATGAAAAATCAAACTGATCTAATATGTCGCTGGTTTCATTAAATTTTTCTTTTATGGCTTTTTCAATTTTTGTTTTCAATTTCGGTTCTACGATACCATATGTTGTATAATATGAATCTGCATTGATATCAGTTTTGTTAAATTCACGGGCATTTAAATCTCTTGCAACTTGAGTAGTTCCGGAAACAAACTCAACCGGATGTTTTATAATATTATCTATCATTTCGTTCCAAACTATTTGAAATGTTCCGACCCAAATCCTGTTAGGCGCACTGCTTTCACTATTCATTGTCGGTAATAGCTCAATATCTTTTATTTCTTTTGAATCAGTTACACTAACTTTTTCTTCCGGTGTAATTACTTTTATTTCTATATTTTTGGCTTTATCCTTTTTAAAATAACACGCATGCGCGGATAAACAAATACCGCCCAATATAGCACAAAGCAAAAATAGTCCGATAAAATTTTTCATTATTAATCTTCCTTTACGTTCAAATTTTTCCAAAAACTTTTAAAAAATCCCCACAAATTCTTTTTATGCAATATTGGCACATATTCATAATATTGCTTATAATTATCGATTATATTTTGCGGAAGGTTTTCACCGCGTGCAAGCGTATCAGCGAGGAACTCTATATAATCATCCTGTTCCTCTCTGTATAAATTATCCCTTGCTCTGATATCTTCATCTGCCTCATAATGAATTAAGGCATGATAAGCAGCCACAAGACTCTCATCCTGAGTATCTTTAGGATATTTTAACATTGCCTCTCTGACACTGAGATTTCCAATCCTCACAAGCCTCAGTAATTCTGAAGCTGCCTTTCTGTCATTCAATTGTTCTTCTGTCATAATTAAATTATTTTACCAAAAGTTCTACGGTTTCTCTTTCAACAAAACGCACCATGGCTGATGTATCACCGCCAAAGAAATTGTTAGTAAATTCTTTAAGAGTTTCTAATGCCATTTCACGTTTATCCATTGTAACTTTGTAGAAAAACTTTTTGCCTGATTTATACCTAACCAAAATACTTTTTGAAACTAATCTGTCCATAACGGTTTTAATCGTTGTATATGCTCTTTCCATACCATTTTTAGACAATTCATCAACTACATCCTGAATTGAGATATCAATGTCTTCATTGCTAGATGAGATGCTCCAAAACGTATTCAAAATCTCCATTTCAAGAAAACCACATGCCATATTTTTTTCTCCTATATTTTTACTACTATAATAGTAATATAAACTTTTTATTTTGACAATAGCCTTATAAAAAATTTACAAAATTAAACATTTCTGAATCGCGGTAAACTTTTGTAAATAAATTTTATTTGCACTGACAAAAAAAATAATTTACAGACTTATATACTATTAAGCAATGCATAAATTACGAAAGGGAACAATATGCAAGTATTACCAATAATGGGTCAATTACACCAGGATAAGACAAATTTTTCCGGTGAAGTAATTGTTAAAAAACCATACAAAAAAGGGGAAAAGACAAAGTATGAGTCTAAAACAATAGAATTAAGTGCAAATTTAAGTGAATTCCTGAAGAATCATATAAAATATAACTTGCGAAAATATGAAAATTGGTACATGCACGGTTATGTATATGAGGGCATAATGAAAATTTTAGAAAATAGCCCAGAAGTACAAAAACAAAAAGCTGAAAAAAATATTGAGCTTCCGCACGCATATCGGCCTCAATACCTTTCTTATAATGTTCCGATTGATTACCTGGTGTATCCTGAATATAGTAGTTCTATGGTTCAGTTTTTCAAATGGTATGATCGTGAAAGCTTGCATTTAAAAATAGGGAATGCCTTAGAAATTATTGTGTAATATTTTAGCAAAAAAGTATGGAAGAATATTAACTATATTACAAAATTGATATCGCTAAAAATATTGCTATAATAAAAATATGGCTGATGATACATTAGATAAAAGCGCAATAGAAAATTTAAAACACAGGGTCAAAGAAAAACTTGACCAGACAAATCTATACACATACAGAGGTTCGGTATCAAAACTATTGGGTTTAACGGTAGAAGTAAAACTTCCAGGATTAAAAATCGGTGATTTATGCTTTATAGAAACATATGACGGTAAACAAAAACCTGCGGAGGTACAAGCATTTCGCGGTGAAGTTGCACAATTATCACTGCTTTTAGACGGAGAAGGAATCGGTCAGGGAAGTTTGGTTACTTCAACAGGCAAACCGATAATTATACCTGTTGGGGATTTTTTACTCGGCAGATTGATAGACCCGATGGGCAACCCGCTTGACGGAAGACCTCTTGATTTGGAAAACGCCGAATGGAAAAATATCGAAGGTCCGCCTCCCGGGCCGTTTGAAAGACCTATAATCACAGAAATGTTCTCTACAGGTGTTCGCGCGATAGACGGATGTATGACAATGGGTTGCGGACAGCGTTTAGGGCTTTTTGCGGGTTCAGGGGTAGGGAAAAGCACCCTTTTAGGTATGATTGCCCGAAATTCCGATGCTGACGTAAACGTAGTTGCATTAATCGGAGAACGCGGCAGGGAAGTAAAAGAATTCGTTGAAGATGCACTTGGGCCTGAAGGTATGGC
Organism: bacterium; assembly: GCA_017477685.1. GTDB lineage: Bacteria > Cyanobacteriota > Vampirovibrionia > Gastranaerophilales > Gastranaerophilaceae > Zag111. The sequence continues at coordinate 16,556 of JAFUUT010000355.1, forward strand.
AAAATCAGTTCTTGTTTGTTCCACAGGCGATAAACCTCCTTTAATTCGTCAAAAATGTTTATTATCAGCAACAGCTGTATGCGAGTATTTCAGAGATAAAGGTAAAAAAGTTTTCTTAATGACAGATACCGTTACACGATGCGCAATGGCAGGGCGTGAAGTCGGATTGTCATTGGGTGAACCTCCAACAATGAAAGGTTATCCGCCTTCAATTTTCTCATGGCTGCAAAAAGTTTTAGAAAGAGCAGGTAACAGTGAAAGAGGTTCAATAACAGCATTATATACCGTTCTTATGGAAGGGGATGACATTAACGACCCTATTGTAGATATTGTACGTGGTATTGTAGACGGTCACATCTTCTTATCAAGAAAAGTTGCAGAATCAAACCACTATCCGGCAATAGATGTATTAGGAAGTATTTCCCGTTTGATGAGTGCAATTGCAACACCTGAACATAAGCAAGCTGCCGCAAAACTCAGAACCATAATGTCTTTGTATAGAGAAAATAAAGACCTTATTGATGTCGGTATGTACCAACCCGGGTCAAACCCGCGTCTTGATACCGCAATTGAAATGATGCCTCAAATCAATGCCTTTTTGCAGCAAAGAACGGACGATAGCGTATCAATGGAAGGAACAATCAATCAGCTTATTGATATGATGAGGGATGTTGAAATTTAACACTCAATCTTTTCGTCAAATAAGAATTTAACCAAAAAAGAACAAATTGCAGGAATGAATGAAATTATTACCAATACCGGTACAATACTTATTGCCTGCGCTAAGTAGCCGACAATAGACATTATAATCGCAACAATTCCCCACGAAAATCCGTTTATAAAACCTCCGATTATACTTTTGTAATGAGGCAGAACATTTTGCGCCATATTCATTGTAATAGGACTTGCAAACATTGTTACAAAACCCATCATCGCAAAAATTATAAATGATAAAATAGGATACGTCTTATATGTAAACATAAACATAATCATTAAAGGTAATGTTGCTATCATAGAAAAATAAAATACATTTGCCGTTCCGATTTTATGTTCAAGTTTTGGACTGACTAAAGAAGAAATTCCGCCCAGAGCCAAAAAGAAAAACAATGCCAAACCGATTTGAAATTTTGTATAACCCTGAGATTTCCACAAAAACGGCAAAAGTATTGAACAGGATGTCGTAATTAAAGACTTAAGCATCGCAATTAAATTCAATATATTTAATCTTCTGTTAGAAAGAATTTCTACAATAGCATTTTTGAAATTAATTTTCTGTTTTTCAACTTTTTGATTGGAAAATTTTGGCACCGTCAAGAACATCAAAGGAGCCCACCCAAGCCCCAGCAATGCAAGCAGCGGCATTTTGTCAAGCCCCATATACTGCGCCATAGATGACGAAAATAAAGGTCCCATTGAAAAACCCAAAGTTCCCAACGCCATAAAAATTCCCATATTTTTAACAACATCAGACGTTGTAAATCTTGAAATCAGGCCTAAAGATTGAGGATGAAACAAACTTGACCCCAGACTCCCGAGCATTATACATAAAATCATAAGATAAATGTTATGTATTGCCGGTGCAATTGATATGAAAATTGCGGTACAAATTAGGCCCCAAAAAATTAATGCCCTTTTTCTCATATTATCAGCAAAATACCCAAAAAACGGCTGCAGCAATGATGAGAAAATATGAGAACAGCTCAGTATTATCGTTGCCACAGGCATAGATATCGACACCTGTTCTGCAATAAACGGCATAATAGGATTTAAACAACCGGTATAAACATCATTAATAAAATGACCGCCGCAAAACCAAATCTGGGGTTTTCTTTCTTCTTTATCATAAATCATATGCACATTTTAAAATTAACAATACAAAAAATCAATGTGAGCCTGTTCTAAACTATCATATCAAGTGCTCTTTTTGCATTTTTAACATTAGGGTCAAAAAAAGCCCTAAAAACATCAGACACATTTTGAACCAACGGATATTTTTGCGTTTTATCTTCCATATTCGAACCCTTGTTAACAATACCACTCTTCACCTGAACCATGCTCAACTCAGGACGCACATAACCGTTAGCGTAACCATATAAATAACCAACTGACGAAACTAGCATCTCTTACCCCAATTGTCTACTGCCCAACCAGCGTATTATAAAATCATTCTAAAATCAAGTAATTGATTTTTATTTACAAATCCTCTTGATTTTTTGCTTTGACTGTTTTATCATCCAAAGTGTAGAGTGCTTACGCCAATAATCACTCAACAAGAAAAGGAAATTAAAATGTCAATTAACTTAGAAAAAGAACAAAAACAAGAATTTGCTAAAAAATTCGGCAAGAATGAAAAAGATACAGGTGCTCCTGCAGTTCAAATTGCAATGATGACAAAAAAAATTGCAGATTTGACAGAACACTTGAAATCTAACAAAAAAGATTTCGCAACAAAAAGAGGTCTTTTGATGATGGTAGGTAAGAGAAAGAAACTTCTTTCATACGTTAAATCTCACAATCTTGACGAATAC
>JAFUUT010000356.1 GCA_017477685.1 bacterium
GAGTCTTATACCGTTACGGAAGAAGAATTAAAAGAGGCTGCTAAAAAGGCAGGACGTGTCTACAGCGCCGGAGATAAGGATGTTCTGTTATTAGAAATCGTATATGAAAAGTATAGAAACGGTGTGGCAGAAACTCTTAAATCTAATAGCGATAATAAAGATATTAAGAACGTATTTGGCATGAGTCTTAATTTAGATTCTAAACAAGCTAAAGACGGAGATTATTTGAGCGGAGGGCTTGCATATGAGGCTATTTATGTCTTAACCGGCAATGCTCCTGCTGTATATATAAATCCGAAAGCCAAAGAATGTCCTGTATGTTATATAGATGATAATTTGCAGTTACATTTGACTGACCCTAACGGTAATATTGTTGCTAATTATGATATTGATAGCGATGGTCCGACAAACGCAGAAATAAACAGTTTGCTGGAGCAGTTAGAAAAAGACTGTGCGAGTGACGGAAAGATTGATAACTTTGCTGCGACTGCCGGATTTAAGATTTCGTCTCAAGAAATTAACGGTCAAGTCTTTGAGGGACGCGGGCATGCATTTTCTATTACCAAAGTAGACAAAGATTACGTATATTTGGCAAATCCTTGGAGTCCCGATACTGAAATCAAGATGAGCAGAGAAGATTTTGCTAAAGCTGCAACTAAAATGTCTATTACTCCAATAAACGAAGAAGGTAAAAAAGACGTTACTAAAATTGTAGACAAACCTATTGACGGGCGCGACAGCGGTGATAACAATGTTAAGCACAAGTCAAATTATACGGTTCCAAAAGGTAAAACATATAACGGAATGATAAGAGAGGCACTTATCAGTCAAGGCATACCTGCTACACCTGAAAATATCAAAAAAGCAAAAGAACAATTTGAAGCCGAAAACCCGAGAGCTGTTCACAGAATGCGTAAAAAAGGCCGTAACGGCAGACGCAGAACAGTATTATACTTGTACGCAAATGATAAAGTGTATATACCGCAATTTAAAATTAGTTAATGTTGTTTTAAATAATTTAATTGAAAACAGGCAATTTTATTATAAAATTGCCTGTTAACTTTAAATATACAATGTAAGTGCAGGCAAGATAGTATGCGTACCTACTACCAAAATTTTAAACAACGGTATTAAAAATCCTATCTCCGGCATCACCCATTCCGGGAACAATATAACCCTTTTCGTTTAAGTGGTCATCAATTGCCGCGGTTATTATTTCGATTTCAGGATAATGTTTTTGGATATTTTCAATACCCTCAGGTGCCGCAATTATACAGATACATTTGATATTTTGAATAGGGATACCTTTGTTTGCATATAATTCAATAGCACCGAGCAAAGAATTCCCTGTTGCAAGCATCGGGTCAGTGATATATACATAAAAATCTTTTGGGTTCGGGGCTGACATTGGAACTTTGTTGTAATACCATACAGGTTTTAGTGTCTTTTCATCTCTGTACATCCCAAGGTGCCTTATTGTAGCTTGTGGAAGAATATCGATTGCTTCATCCGTAAAAATAAGTCCTGCTCTTAATATTGGGGAAATAATCAGTTCAATATCAGGGTCAACTGTTTTGGCTTTGAAAGTTGCAAGCGGGGTAGTTACTTCTTTTTCTACAAGGGGTAAGTTTTTTGATGCTTCGTATAAAAGGCATCTTGTAATTTTTCTGGTAGCAATTCTGACACCCTGACTATCGGTGTTTTTATCTCTCATTGTACATAAATTTAAAAGTACAACAGGACTATTTATTACTCTCACTTTCTCCAAATTCATTTTCAACCCCC
>JAFUUT010000021.1 GCA_017477685.1 bacterium
ATCTTTATAAGCACCCAACTTAATTTCAGGTCTGGTTTCGACCTCTAAAGTTACATGCAAATCTTTTCCTGTTTCAAATTTGTAATCAGTCAAAGATGGTTGAGTAATTATATCCAATTTGTTATCATAAACTGCTTGGTTTATGTACTTCGGCAGCAAAATTTCTAATGCTTCCTGTTGAATTCTATCAACACCAACGTGTCTTTCAACAACAGCCTTTGGAGCCTTACCTGCCCTAAAGCCAGGAATATTCAAATGTTGTGATATTCTGTTTGCAGCAGTATTATATGCTACATCCGCTTCCTTAGCCGGTATGGTAATCTCCATACGAACAATATTGTCTTTTTCTTTTGTAATTTTTGTTTCCATGTTTAATATCCTCATTATTCTACTAATTTATACTTAAATTCTATACTAAAAAAGAATAAAAGCAAGATTCTTAACACTTAAACAGATGTCTTATAAAAACAAAAACAATAATTTTGAGCTGTTGCACAATTTTTATTTTTGTGTTTAAATTTGATTACAGCCGAAGTAATTCCTCTTTACAACGGTTCAGGCTATTTAGACAAGCGGCGGTCTTAAAGCCGAAAAGACGTTAGAAAGATAAAATATAAGGAAGTACAAATGTTAAAAATCAGACTTAAAAGATTAGGCGCTAAAAAGCAGCCATCTTACAGAATTATTGTAATAAATTCAACAACAAAAAGAGAAGGTAAACCTGTTCAAGAATTAGGTCATTACAATCCAAAAACTAAAGAAATGAAATTTGATAAAGCAGCAGCTTTAGATTGGATTAAAAAAGGTGCTCAACCTACTGAACGTGTTCAATATTTAATCAGACACTGCAAGGAAGACGGAACACTTGATTACCAAAAGAAAGAAACAGTTAAACTTTCTAAAAAAGCATTAGCTAAAAAACAAGCTGAAGAAGAAGCTAAAGCTCAAGCAGAAGCTGAAGCAAAAGCAGCTGCAGAAGCAGAAGCTGCAGCTCCGGCAGAAGAACCTGCGGCTGAAGCACCGGCTGAAGAAGCAACTGAAGCTTAGTTCTAATATTATACAAAAACCCGGCTCCGAGGAGTCGGGTTTTTGTATTGAGAAAATGTTTCATACAATGTATAATATTAGTATATGGATAACATAGAAAAACTTATTCATTATATAAAATCTACATTCAATTACAAATATAATATCGATTCTACACGACTGTTAGAAACTACAACACTAAAACTTTTGACAAAAAATAAACTTAAGGTATTTTGCCAACCTATTTCCTTTCCAAATTTCAGATCGAAACAAGATTTGTATAACAAATTGGCAATGAAGGCATTTAATACCTGGTCAGAAGCATTGTATAATAAGATAACATTTGAACAGGTTGATAACGTGCAAGAGTCAGACATTAGGGTATTCTTTCTGTCAAAAACCATACATTTACTTGGGAAACAGTATCAGGAAGAAATAGTTACGCTCATCCCCGGATTTTATTTGAAAGGGAAAATATGTATAGCCATAGGGATAAGAGATATATTTGACAACCCGACAGATATAGAATTAGTATACCACGTACTACTTCATGAAATAGGGCATATTTTCGGTTTAGGACATAGCCTAACCCCGGAAGACGTAATGAGCGGAGCCGAAAGTACATACAATACCGAGCTTACAAATAACGATTTATTCGTGCTAAGACTGATATACACAATAGGAGAAAATAAAACATTTAAAGACTCTGAACAATATATCCATGAATGTATTGAAAAATTTACAAACACAAAATTCAAAAATAACAGTAATGATAAAATTACAACTCTCAAGAAAAATTTTCACAATAGTAAAGACATCCTTGAAACACTGGAAGACATCAGCGAACTTAAAAAATACAAAATGCTTTTAAATGATATAAAAGTTGGATTTAAAATTCCGGATTTAAG
>JAFUUT010000357.1 GCA_017477685.1 bacterium
AGAAAAAAGTGCAAAAAGTCAGGCTTTGACAATCCATTCGCCATTAAGAGTAAAAGAAATAACAGATAACGATTTTGGGGCAAAGAAAGTATGGACGGTAAGCGGAACACCGGTAGATTGTGTTAAAATAGGGATTTCAACAATATTATCAGAGGATGAAAAACCTGATGTGGTTATTTCCGGAATAAATCATGGGCCGAATTTAGGTCATGATGTAAGATATTCCGGCACAGTCGGTGCGGCACTGGAAGGTTCAATGCTAGGATATCCGTCAATAGCAGTATCACTTGCGGCAATAAAATCAGAACCCAAGAATTTCATATATCCTGCAAAATTTATGTTGAAATTTTTGGATGAATACACCCCGATTAATCCAAAAACAACTTTGAATATTAACTTCCCGAAAGTTGAAGAAAATGAGATAAGAGGAGTTTTAATAACACAACTTGCAGAACGCATATTCACAAGCCAATACGAAAAGCACACAGATCCTCAAGGCAAGGAATATTATTGGCTTGCAGGTAAAGTTGCAAATGATGAACAATACCGGCAGACGGATTTTTATGCGATTAAAAATAATCATATATCAATTACCCCGTTGAATTACAATATGACAGATTTTAACAGCATGCAGCCATTGAGTAAAATCTTTGATAAACAAACCGTTTCGCCATAATTGTAAACTTTTATTAAGTAAATTTCTTTCAAAAAGGCAATTCTCGCAAACAAAAATACTTTATATATATGTATATAGGAAAGAGGATTACTCGGTTATTATGAAAGAACAAGAATTAAACACAATTATGTCAGTAGTTACGGATCCGATTCAAAATGTTTATAAAATTGATTCGTACAAAGATTTGTCTGAAATACAAAGAATTATCAGGATTTTTGACCTTTCACAGGAACAGCAAAACCGACACATCATGCTTTCTATCGAAAGTTTAGCGACATTGCGTTTAGTTTTAAGTAATAATTAAGAAATATTCGCAACCGATAATAATTTTGCCCTTGTTTAAAAATTAAACAAGGGTTTATAGTGTTTATAATATCATTTCCAGAAATGGCGGAACAAATAACAAAGCTCCGACAAGTATCGCCATTATGGTAACAACCATAACAGCACCTGCGGCAATATCCTTAGCCATTCCTACCATTTTTGAATATCTGTTATGATAAATAGAATCAAGAGTAAATTCTATTGCGGAATTGAACATTTCCGCCGATATAACAGAGGAAATCACCATTATCAAAATACAAAATTTTTCAATAGAAAAGTGTAAACAAAAAGCGGTACTCAAAGACAATACCGCAGCAAGCAAATGGATACGAATATTCCGTTCACTTTTTAAAGATAAACGCATACCCTTTCTTGCATTACGAAACGTATTTCGGATATTTTGAGATTTATACTTTGTCATACTTTATATTTATGCTTTCCAGTGCTTTTTTTTGATATTCTATAACAAAATTATAATCTTGTTCCGTTTGATGGTCAAATCCTAATAAATGCATCAGACCGTGAGCAATAAAAAATGCCAGCTCAACCTCTCTCGAAATCCCCTTTTCAGATGCACTTTCTTCTATTTTATCAAGTGCAATAATAATTTCACCCAAGTTTAAAGTGCCGTCAACTATAATACGCTCATCTTCATCAGAATCGGCAAATACCGCAAATGTAATAATATCGGCAGGATAGTCTTTATTTCTGTAATCTCTGTTAATTTCATGAGTTTTTGCCCCGTCACAAAAAAGAATATCAAAAAAAACACTGTCATATTGATAATCGTTCAAAAAATGTTTCTCTGAGATTTCTTTTTGAGAAATTAAGAAATCAAAAATTTTCTTAGATTTATCTTCGATTTCGGATAAAGGAACTTCCCAGCCGGAATAAATATTATCACATTCTACGTTTATAACTGCCATTTTCTCTACTTTCTATAAAGAATGAAACTCGTCATCACTGTTTTTGTCCTCAGGAGTATCCAAGATTGCAGGCTTTGAGGCTTCCAGTTTCTTTATCTTTTCTTCTAAATCAGCATCAAGAGTTTTACCCGGCATTTCTATCTTATTTTTCTTGAATTCTTCGGCAATATTTTCTTGATACTTGATTCTGTTGTGATGCATACCTCTGATAATACGACTAAATGTAGCCGCAACAATCTTTAAATCTCTTAGTGTTAAAGGACTATCCTCAAGTTGACCGTCATTAAGCCTTTCTACAATAATTTTATCAATAATTTGTTCAATTTCTTCCGATGTCGCAGCTTTCATTGCCCTAACCGCAGATTCAACAGCATCAGCAATCATCAATATGGCAGTTTCTTTTCGATTAGGTTTAGGACCGGCATAACGGAATTGTTCTTCTTTAACATTTTCACTGCCTTCTTCCTGCAGCGCCTGATTATAAAAATACTTCGCAATGCCTTCTCCGTGATGCTGCAGAATAAAATCATTAATAACACTTGGTAATTTATATTCTTTTGCAAGCTCAATACCATCTTTCGGATGAGCAGTAATAACCATTTTGCTAAGTCTTGGAGTCAAATTGTTATGAGGGTTCTCAATACTGAAATATGACTGATTTTCCACAAAGAACAAAGGTCTTTTTAATTTACCTATATCATGATAAAATGCACCGACACGTGCTAAAATAGGATTTGCACCGATTGCTTCCGCGGCAGCTTCGCACAAACTTGAAACCATAAGACTGTGATGATAAGTACCAGGAGCCTCTATTTGCAGCCTTTTTAATAACGGCTGGTTATGATCGCCCAATTCTGCCAACCCGTATTGAGTAATAATATGGAATATACTCTCAAATATAGGAGACATACCCAATGCAATAATAGAACTCAACAGAGCATTCCCAAATATCAAAACACAATCTTTTATTATTAAATAATTACTTACATCGATTAAACATTTATCTATCAGATACAAGCTCATCATTATCAAAACACCCGCCAAACCGAGATAAAATCCGACTTTAATCAAATCAAAACGTCTTGTATAATGAATTCTTGAAACAGTAATCATACCGATAACAGCAAGTAAAACAAATACAACGACAAATTGAGCCTTATACTGCATTCCTACAGTCATAAGCGCAACAAGCAATGTCGAAAGTACAAATGCTATCCTCGGATTAAGGAATAACGCTGCAACAATTATTACCAGAGGTATCGGAATTACATATGCCGAAAAACCTGTAGGTAAAAGGACGCCGATAATGCAGCTAAAAACAACCAATGTTGCAGCAAGCGACATATACCTTGGTTCCATAAAGTCTTTTTCAAAAAATCTTAAATAAGTAAGGAATATAACTGTAACTAAAAGTACAAGAATATATACAGAAAGCAATCCCTGCCAATTTAATTCATAAACATTATATCCTGCCTCTCTGAGGGCATCTTTTTTCAACTTTGTAACAGGTTCACCCTCAAAAACAATCTTTTCCCCTTTTTGGAAAGTTACTTTATAAGGTTTTACAGACTCTTGCGCATTTAATTTTGCCAACTCTGTTGCATTATCATCTATAACAAGATTTGGAACAATTACCTGTTCAAGCATTGCAGAAATTACGGAAATCTGTCTTTTTGAAACATTACTTACCAAATTATTACGGATAATATTTTGAATATTATCTTTTTCAAAATCTCTTTCAGTTATTCCGACGTGTAAAATATTAACAAGAGAGACCGAAGCTTTGTCAAATGCCTCTTGAAGGCTTGGTTCGTCCACATTAAGCAGATAATTTATAATAAAATCCTGTTTAGGGTTATCAGACAAATCAAATAATACATTCAATTCGCTTTTTTTCTCCTGAACGGATGTATTTTTTTTACGAATTTGAAATATTGAATTTTGTAATGTTTCAAGGTTAGTTTTAATAAAATCATCCTCTGCCGGCACCAAAATAGGCTCTACCTTTTGAACAACTTCTCTCTTATGTTGTTCTGTTCTTTTGGTATCTTCTACGGTGATAGTCTGTTGAGCTATAACATCTTTTTGGCTTATACCGTTTTGAATAATCCCCTGAAAAAAGAAATTTTGGGATGCAATTATACCTGTAACAAGCACGGTAAACATTATCAAATAAAAGTACTTGACAAATGAGGAGGATCTAAAAAACTCCTTTACCCTCTCTAGATATTCAATTTTAGCCATATATAATATTCCTATTTTATTCTATTTATAAATTAATTCTATACCCTGCCAAAAAAAATTCAAGTATAATCAAAATAATTACTATATACGGACTAGACACATGTGTAACAAAAAGCACCCGTATTGCAGGGTGCTTTTTAAATTTCTATCCGGTCCGAAACTAACCTTCAGGCTGTTCTTTCTTTTGTTTGGAAATTAGGTCTTGGATTTTACCTTTAATTTCTTCGCCTTTTTTTTGTAACTCAGAAACAGCATCATCTGCTTTTGACTGAATTTGTTTTGCAGTTTCGTCTGCTCTTTTAGCTAAATCTTTAGCAGAATCAGATAACATTTTTCTTGTTTCTTCACCTGATTTTGGAGCTAATAATATTCCTGCAATAGCCCCTATTGCTGCACCAACTGCAAAACCACCGATAAATTTTCCTGCTGACATTTTCGTTCTCCTTTTTTATTCTTACATAGTATAAACAATTCTTATATATTTTTACTTACCCGAGGTGACTATTTCTTTTTGCAAAAAAGAGTATAAGCACCCATAAAACCTTTCAAAAAACCGCTCAAAATATTTCCTGATAATATTTTTGTCTTTTTAAACACGTTTTCAATACCGAGTTTCATATTGCCCATACCCTCTCCGGTATTTTGAACAATCTCATTAACGGATTTTAAAGTTTTATTCAACTCATTCAACGTAGGTTTGAGTTCTGTATTCAAAAGTACAGTGGTTTCGTTGGCATTCTTTGCCAATTTTGACAAGTCAATAAGCAGTTTTATAATAAAACCGCCTACAATTAAAACCATTATACCCGTTGAGACAGCCAGAAAGGTTAAACCGTTATTCAAAACTACTTGTGACATCTCAATATTCATCAATTTACCTCTTTTTATTAGTAATCAAATTCGTTATCACTGTTATTAGACTCAATATCTTCCAATTCTTTTGCCTTTAGCATTTTTTTTGATTTTAAGGAATTATTGATTTTTCTAAATTGCCTTTCTAACTTGTATTTCATCAAATCAACAGACTCCAAAGCCTGTTTTTTTGCATCGACAATTTGCGGAGCGTGTTTTTCGTAAAACTCACAAGCCGCATCTTTTAGTTCTTTTCTTGATTCTTCTCCCGGTTTTGGGGCATAAAGCACTCCCCCGATAATCCCGCCGATAACACCGGCGATTATACCCATAGAGAATACAAACGCATCATTCTTTCTACTCATAGTTGTAAACCTCATTTCTAAATTACTTTGTCATTTTAGCATATTATTTACAAATTTTCAAGAAAAACGCAAATCTTTAAGCAGAGAAAGCCTTTACAACCGCTTTGCCCAAATCCGCAACAGAAAAAGCTAATTCAGTTGCAGATATAACTTTTTTTGCATTAGTGCTTAATAGCAAGAATAATACGAAAGTAACAAGATTTTTTATAATCAATATTTTATATTTATTTTTTTGTTCTGACATCTTTATCTGTATTTTATTTACAGTAAGAGCAAAACTGTTGATATTTATACGCACAAGCCCGATGGAATTCTCCACTAAAGGCTTTATCAAAGGAAAACATTCGTTCAATTCGCAGACTTTTTTATCCAATTTCAATATCCAGGATATTAAACTCGAAACAATAATTATTTCTGCAATAAACACTATAATAAAAAAGAAGGTCAGCATTATTTTATTTTCCTGTTTTTGTATTACAATTACTATATAGTATATTATAAAAAATTACTAAATAATATACACTTAGGGGAGTATTTATATATGCTTAGATTTTATATCGCACTAATATGTTCAAGGCTGATACTTTTGGCAATGAAGCTTCTTCATCACAAAGGAGGAACTTCATTTATAGGTATGGCCGTGTTAAAAATTTGCCCTGATTTTTTAAAATACTGCAAAAAATATCTCTCCTACAGTACTGCGATAACAGGAACAAACGGTAAAACTACAACATCAGGATTGCTTGCACAAATATACAAACAAAATAACAGCAGAGTTATTCACAATACAAAAGGTGCGAATATGCTTACAGGAATAGCTAATATGTTTGCTTTGAATATTAAACTGTCTTCTCATAGCGACGTTGCCGTTATTGAATCGGATGAAGCATATTTAACAAAATTATATGACTATTTAAAACCGAATTTTCTTGTTGTCACAAACCTTTTCCGAGATCAACTCGACAGATACGGAGAGCTTTCTACAACTGCAAGTTTTATCCAAAATGCAATAGACAAATCAGATGATACACAGCTAATACTGAATGCTGATGATCCTCTGGTCGCAAATTTCGGCAGGGGTAAAAATGCCGTATATTACGGAATAGAGGAAGTTGAATACCATTCAAATAAGCATAACCACTCCTCTTGTGCCCCAACAGAAATCTTTAATTGTATTTGCAATCATCCGTTGGAATATGATAAGCAATTTTTCGCCCAAGAAGGTCATTATCATTGTTCCTCTTGCGGCTACAAACGCCCTGACCCGAATTTCAAAGCTTATGTAAAAATATATGACAAATACTCGGACATAAGAGTAGCTTGGAAGGAAAATTCATACGATTTCAGATTAAATCTTGTCGGGTTATATAATGTTTATAATGCTATTGGTGCAATTTCCGCAGCATTTACAAGCGGTGTAGAATATGAGCCTATAAAACAAGCGGTTGAGGAATATAAATCAATTTTTGGCAGAGCAGAAAAAAGGATAATTAATGGCCATAAAACTTTAATTCAGCTAATCAAAAATCCTACCGGTGCAAGCGAAGTTTTAAAAACAGTAGATTTAAATTCAAATATTATCGTTGCCATAAATGACAATTATGCCGACGGGCGGGATATTTCCTGGCTTTGGGACAGCGATTTTGAACAGTTAAAGGATGCGCAAAAACTTGTTATAACGTCAGGTATAAGAGCCAAAGATATGGCGGTAAGGTTGAAATATGCAGGAATCCCTCAAGAAAAAATACAGGTGGTAGAAGATATCAAATCAGCCATTGAAATTGCCTCATCTTCTGATAATATGGAAGATATAACAATTCTGCCTTCTTATACGGCGTTATTAAGTATTAATAAAATGAAATTCAAGGAGAAATAAATAATGTTATTAGGTGTAAACATAGATCACGTTGCAACATTAAGAAATGCAAGGGGAGGAAAGGAACCTCAACCCATTGAAGCTGCAAAAATATGCGAAAGGCTTGGAGTGAGCTCGATTACCACTCATTTGCGTGAGGATAGGCGTCATATAAAAGACTCTGATGTAGATATTATTTCTAAAACAATTAGCACACCTCTTAATCTTGAAATGGCTGTAACAGATGAGATGCTTGAAATTGCTCTAAAAATTAAGCCTCACTCAGTTTGCTTAGTTCCTGAAAAAAGGCAGGAAGTAACAACAGAAGGCGGGCTTGATGTTGCAGGTCAAATAGAAAAAATGACTAAATTTGTCGGCAAACTAAATGATGCCGGAATAATCGTAAGTATGTTTATTGACCCGTCAAAAGAACAGGTTGAGGCAAGTAAAAAAGTCGGAGCTCCTTTTATTGAAATGCATACGGGCTCATATGCAAACGCATTCGGAACACAGAATGAAGAAGCAGAATTTTTGAAGCTTAAAAATGCCGCCCTATATGCTCAAAGTATTGGTTTAAAGGTTAATGCAGGACACGGACTTGATTACAATAATGTTCACAGAATGCACGAAATAGACGGACTGTATGAACTTAATATCGGACACAGCATAATCTCAAAATCAATATTTACAGGTCTTGAAACTGCTGTTAAAGAAATGATGGAACTTATTAAATAGGATATTGAAAAATGGCAAAATCAAAAGAAGAAATAATTGAAGAAATGCAGCAAGTTGCAGCGCAAATGATTGAAGATGATTTGGAAGAAAATCCGGATTTGGCAAATGAATATTTTGATTGTGATTGCTGCGGGCAGAACAAATGTTTGGCAGGGTCTATACAATACGACAAATACAGGCTGTGTAATGATTGCGTATTGCTTGCGGAAACAGGATTTGCTCTGAAAAAATTTGACAATATTCAAGCTTTGATAGACGCGATGGAGGATAATAAACTTCAAGAACAATGCTCTGTCATCAAGGAAAGTGAAAATAATAATTTAAACTAACAAAAACCCGAGATAAAATCTCGGGTTTAAATTTTTATAATGAATAGATTCGATTATTTTTCCTGTGGAATTGGTTTTGGCACAGGTTGAGTTTGAACCGGCGGGAACAATGGTTTTTTATTCCAAAATTCCGGAGCTCCGAACATATCATAAGGTTTTCTTGGCGGATGTTTTTTTTCAAAATTCGCACGCCCTTCCGATTTCATTTTTTCTAATTCTTTCTTCTGTTTTTTATTCAGAATTTTTTCAAACTCTTTGCTGTTTTTCTTCCTGATATCAGCAGCCTGTTTGCCCAGTTCTTTCATTTCATTTGAAAGTGCATCAATTTTTTCTTGTTTTTGAGTTTCACTCAAAGTTTCATCTTTTTTAATAAGCATAATCTCTTTACGCTTTGCCATCATTTTGTCCATTACAGGTTTCATTTCATTGTGACCTTTTTTGTGGATAACTTTAGCCTTTTCCTTTTGTTTATCAGTCAAATTCAGCCTTTTTTCAAAAACCTGTCCCATTTTTTTACCGTGAGGATTCTCAGCATTTGCCGGACTGAATGCAAATGCAGAAACTACAAATGTTAAAGATAAAATTAAAGAAAATAGTTTTTTCATAATAATCCTTTCTTTTTTTATAACAAATCTTGTAATACAATACTCAATTCTTTTTTTGCGTTATATATGCGTGATTTTACCGTACCCAAAGGGCATTTCAGCTTCTTTGCACAATCTTCATATGAATATCCCTGAATTTCGCATAACATAATTACCTCTTTGAATTTTGGTTTTAAACTGTCTATTGCTTTTATAATTCTCCTGCGACGTTCAAGATTAACAACTTTACTTTCGGGAGATTCTTTAGTGTCTTGAATACTATTGACAACAAAATCATCCGAAGTGGAATTTTTACTGTGCTTGCTGTAGGACGATTTCAAATAATCAAGTGACGTATTCTTTACTATTATTGAAATCCAGCTTTTTACAAAGCCTTTTTCTTCATATTTGTCTGCATTTTTCCATATTTTTACACAGACGTCCTGTTCTATGTCTTCATTTTCTTCGCCTGTTATAGAACGTATAATGTTTTTTATATGATTTTTGTTTTCGTTGATAATTTTATTAAAATCCATCTATTCTACCATTATTAAGCCGTACGAATCGACAGGCAAGCCCAAATCTTCCGCACTTAGCGTGGTACCATATTTAAGCGTATCCATCATATCAGGATTTGAACCTATAACAGATGTCATACCGCCAACAATAATCGCAATAAACACACAAGCAACCTTCATTCTCAGCATAAAATCGCGTTTCTTTGAATAATGAGGTTTCACTTCCTGTATCAATGCGGAAACTTTTAGCATAGTTTCATCTTCTATTCTGCAATCTTCACATTCGGCAATGTGAGCCTTCAACTGCTCCTCATCACCAAAAGTAAATAATGCTTCGTATTTTGAACATTTATCTTTCATGATTTTTAATCCTTACATCTTACAAACGATTCTAAAATAAAAAAGTTCATTTTTATAAAAAATGTTATTTTTTGTAACATCCTCAATGTATTAAATAGCCCTAACTTTATGCTGCATGCGAGTTTAAGATGTTAACACTCTTTAGCCAAATTCCTTGCACAATGTTTTTTTTGATAGTAAAATATGATGTAGGTATATTTTAAGGGAGGAATTTATGGAATTTTTTAGGAAACACAGCAAAATAATAATGGTTATCATATCTGTATCTTTCCTTGCATTTATGTTTTTGCCAATATTATTACCTTTATTAGCAAGTTAAACAGCACTAAGAATTGGGGATATGAGTATTAAAAAGATTTTTAAATACATAATAATATTTGCGGTAGTTTTCGG
>JAFUUT010000358.1 GCA_017477685.1 bacterium
GGAAACAAAACCTGTCGAAGAGGCTAAACCTGTTGAGAATGCACCGGTTGAAGAAGTTCATACAAATATTTCTTCTGCGCATGCCGGAGCTTTAGGCGAGTTGGAAACATTTGGTTTAAACAAATCTAAATTGAAAAAAATTCCTATAATTGGGGTTTTAGTTGTCTTAGGTTTGTTTATATTTGCCGCTATATTTAATGTTCTTGTTAAAATGGCTGCAAAAAGTTCTCAGGAATTCAGAAAATTATTTGATACTCCTGTTGCAAGACCGGAAGGTATTGATAAAGAAAAACTTAAGAGTATTATGAACGATGAATCTTTGAATTGGCAGGAAAAATACAAGCGCTACACCCAAACTGAAGATCAAGTGAAATCAAATAATGGTTATACATTTGTGACGGATATGTCCGGCAAGAAGGATGCGGTAGTTTCTGATAATGGGACTAAGAAAACTTTATCTAAGAAGAAAAATAGGGTATATCCTAATAAAGAAACAAGATTGGTTACAAAACCTATTAATAATGAGGAATTGAAAGCCAGAATTTCTCAAATGGAGCATGCACTTTCTCAAACACCGTCTATGAATACTCAGTTTGTTCAAAATAATAATTCAGTGAAGTCTGAGGAATCTGCAATTTCTCAAAAGATGTCATCTGTTAAGTTAAAATCTTTTGCCAGAAGCAGGAGTTTGAGAGAAGCAAGCAGAAACCTTTATAATGAATTTAAGCAAGAAACAAGCAATGGACAATATAAGGAAGGAAGATTTGTGAAATTAAAGAATTCACCGTTAAGTGTAAACAGCAGAAAATCTAAGGGAATAGATTCTGCTTCGGATGTTATCAATGCTGATGAGCAAATGGTAACTGTCAGCCAAAAGGCTAAGGATGATGCTGCGTATACTTCATCCTCTCTTGGCGAATATTTTGCAATTTTAGACTCTGAACCGTCAGAGCAAATAGCAAACAGTTTCCAAAAACATTCTTCTGATATGAGATTGGGTTCTAATTCTACAAACCCTATATCATCTTCAAGACCAAATAATCCGTATGGAAACTTTACTTCAGATTATATGAGTATGGAAAATATGGACATTAAATCAACTTATACAATCGATTCACAAAGAAGTATTCATTTGGTTAATGTCGATGGACATTCTGCATTGATTGGCAAAAACGGAAGCAATATATCGTTAATCAAAAACTTTGAAACATCTGTTTATAAACCACTTCAAGTAAGACGTGATTACAATTCAGTATACATTGTAAGAGTTGGCGAATTCAAATGCTTAGTTGATTCTGCCGCTCCGAAAATGGGTGTATTGTTAGAAATTTAATAAAAAGTTATGCGGAAGATAATTGTTTTTGTATGTTTAATAGCGGGAGTGCTTTTGTTGTGTTGCGGAATTTTCAGTAAACCAAAAACAGAAAGTATTGTCCTGCAATTCGCATCCTGGGGGTCTGAATCGGAAGTAAGTATATTAAAACCTGTATTGGAAGATTTTGAAAAAGAAAATCCGAGTATTAAAGTTGATTTTATGCATATCCCTCAGAATTATTTTCAAAAAATACATTTGCTTTTTGCATCGAATACTGCTCCTGATGTAATCTTTATAAATAATCAGTATTTGCCTGTATATGCGAATGCAGGGGTATTGGAGGGTTTGTCAAAATATTTTTCTCAAGAGGAGTTGGAGGTATTTAATAAAAAATCGCTCGCATCCTTGTCATGGAAAGCTGAGATTTTTGCGCTTCCCCGTGATATTTCCAACCTTGTAATTTTTTATAACAAGGATTTATTTGATAAATACAAAGTAGCTTATCCTAAATCCGGCTGGACTTATAGTGAATTTTTAAATAAAGCTCAAAAATTAACTCATTTGCCGGAAGTTTTTGGGGTGTCTTTTGAAGAAGTTCCGTTGTTTTATCTTCCGTATTTAACTATGTACAAAGGCTGGACAATGGAAGATACTTTGAATTTTAAGAGTGAAGATGTTTTGAAAAAAGATAACAATGCAAAAGGTTTGTCTGCGTATGCGGATTTAAGGCATAAATATCATGTCGCACCGTTAAAATCAGAATCAGGTAGTGCAACGATGGCGCAATTGTTCTTGCAGGGTCGTTTAGGGATGCATCTTTCAGGTCGCTGGCTTGTTCCTAAATACAGGCAGGAAGCCAAATTTGATTGGGATATTGTAGAATTTCCAAGGGCAGATAAAGATTCTGAAAGTGTTGTTCCAATGGATGCTTCAGGCTGGGCAATTTCAAAATCATCAAAGCATAAACAAGAAGCGATAAAATTGATAAAGTATTTAGCTTCAAAGTCTTCTTCTGAAAAGTTTACCCAAAGCGGTCTGATTGTGCCGGCAAGAATTGATGTTGGGAATTCAAAATATTTTCTGGATGGTCAAAAACCCAAAAATGCAAAAGTTTTTCTTGATGTTGCACAATCATCCGTTCCAACCCCTGTAACTATAGATTATCGCGAAATTTTGGATTCTTTGAAATCATACACAGAATATATACTTAATAAATAAGATTTGTATACTTTTGTAAAGACAAATTATTATTGCTGTAATGCTGTCATAGTGTCTAATTTGGCATACACTGCCATGGTATTGAAAGTTAAGCGAGGCAATTTTTTAATCCAAAATGTTTTTACATTTATATAAGCTATGTGTGCTTAATTTGAGAAAAGAGTATAACACGAAAGGAGATATTATTATGGGATTTGAAAAGTTATCTTTAAGCGATATCAAATTCAGTGATACCGGTTATGGTTCATTAAAAAAATCAAGTTCAAGTAAATCTAAAAAACCGGAAGCAACTGCTGATTATGAACCCTTGTTAAAATTTAGCAAGGCTTCAACAAAGGTTTCTAAAAAACGTAAAGCCCAAAAATCTGAATCTGCATCTGCAATGCCTGAAAAAACCGTTGCTCCAAAGAGGAGAAAAACAAAAGGTAAAGTTTCAAAAGGACAAGGTAAAATTACTCAGGCAGATGAAGAATTGTACAATAGTATGGATCCGCTTATTATAGGGAAATATAAAGAGAATGGCTACTCTAAAAAACGAATGATTGATGCTTATAGACACTATCTGGAAGTGGATGAACCGGCAATGAGAAAAGCTGATGAGAAAAAATATAATGTCAGGGCATCTAATGGTATGACTTATGAAGAAGCCATGACAATAATTCGGAAAACAAGGGCAAAACATTATGGGGAATTTAAATATTTTAAAGCAAGACAGGATTGCTATTCTGCTTTTGATAATGAGAAAATGGCAAAAGATGATCCAGCATACGCAGCTGCGCTAAAAGCAAGAAAAGAACTTGAGGAAAAACATCCTGAAGTAAAAAGTATGTATGTTCAAAAATATGGTGTTTTGCTTTCATAACAGATAGTTTTATATAAGAAATAAAAAACGTCATTTGAAAAATTTTTTCAGATGACGTTTTTTCATTTTTCTTTACATAACAAAAAAAATTAGCAATTTTGTTCAGAAAAAATACTTTATATAAATATAAGGGTTAAAGGTAGGTTATTTTTTATGTTAAAAGGTAAAGTGGCAGAATTTACATATGATTTTTCGTCTTTAAATAAAGAGGCGGAATCAGGTATGGATACAGAATTTTCAGCTCCAAAGACGTTGAGTGCTTCTGTAAAATATATGAATGATGTTCAGGAAATTTATACGGATTCATTTGTAGGTTTCACTACTAATTTTGAAGTTGCGAATAAAAAAGTTCGTCAAATTGTACAAAAGCTTGCAAGGGCGATTGATGAGAACTCTGTTGATGAAGTAAAAAGTCTTAAAGCCGAATACGGTGATTGTGCGGAATTTGGTAAAGCGAAAAAACTTTTGAATGAAAAATGTAAAACAGTTTGGAATGTTTTTGAAATAACTGAAGAAAAAATTCCGCAAGAGGCGATGAAAACCCTTGGAATATCAAATATTCCGAGTCTGGATTTTTTGTTAGGCAATACTATTAAATACTTTGAAAAAGATAATTGTCAAACTACATCAAGAATTATAGAATCTATCCTTAATAATGACAATATGAGATATACTATTGAAGATATTCATAATTATTTAATCAGTAAAAATGCGAAGTTAAACTACAATACGGTTAAATATTTAATAGAAAAACATCATTATAATAAGAATAAACTTCAAGAGCTGAAAGCTGCTAAATCTGTTATTGACAAAGCTTTGAAAAATACAACATTTAAAAATTCTGCCAAATTTTGTATAGAAAGTACCGCACAAGCTATTTTTAAAACTGTATCGGCGATAAAAAATCTAAAAACGGTCTAGAAAAGTTTTGATATTTTTGTTTTAATTAGTTCTATGAAAATAGATAATTTTAAAGTCGAGGAATGGTTTAATAAATATGAGCATTGGGCAAAGTATGATTTGGCGGATACTTGTGTTGAATCTTTGTCCGTAAATGAATTACTGGCTCTTTCCGGCGCAGATGTTACGGACATTTTTAACAGAAAGTTAAATTACGGTGCAATTCACGGTTCTGATAGATTAAAGAGTGCTATATGTTCTCTTTATTCAGCGCAAAAACAAGAAAATATAACAGTAACTCATGGCGCTATCGGTGCCAATCAACTTGTTATGCTCTCTTTAATTGAGCCAAATGACAAAGTTATTTCTATTGTCCCGACTTATCAGCAGCATTATTCAATTCCAAAATCAATTGGCGCAAATGTAGAATTATTTTTCTTAAAAGAAGATGAGAATTGGCTTCCGAATTTGGATAGATTGTCTGAAGTTGTAGGTGGTGATACAAAAATAATATGTATGAACAATCCGAATAATCCTACGGGTGCGGTTATCCCGGATGATATGCTAAAAAAGATTGTTGAAATCGCACAAAAGTCGAATGCTTATATTCTTTGTGATGAGGTTTACAGAGGGCTAAATCATAGCGGCAATCCGTTTTCTGACTCTATAGCAGATATTTATGACAAAGGGGTTTCTACTGGGAGTTTGTCAAAAACATTCTCTCTTGCGGGTTTGCGGCTCGGGTGGATTGCTGCAAATGCCGATATTATTGATAATATAAACCGCCAAAGAGAATATAACACAATCAGTGTGGGGATTTTGGATGATTATTTTGCATCAATTGCAATAGAAAACAAAGATAAAATAATTAAACGGAATTTAGATAAAATCAAGTTCGGTAAAAGTATTCTAATGGATTTGGCAAATCAAGAACCAAGAGTTCAGTGTATATAGCCTCAAGGGGGAACAACCGCATTTGTCGGGTATGATTTGGACATAAAATCGACTGATTTGTGCAGAAATTTACAAGAAAAAACAGGTGTGATGATTCTTCCGGGTGAAACTATGGAACTTGACGGTTATTTGCGAATAGGTTATGGCAATAATTTCGAGCAATTAAAAGCTGCTTTGGAAATTTTTTCAGATTTTATTAAATAGATTTAAATTATGATCTGCCGATTTCAACAGCTCTGTTTGCCATGGATTTTGTAATATTAACCAGTGCAAGGTTTGCTTCATAAGCTCTTTGTGCCATCAAAGCGTCCGCAATATCAACCATAGCATTTACGTTAGACGCTCTGATATATCCGTTTTCGTCTGCATCAGGGTGTCCCGGTTGGTATATTTTTTGTCCGAGTGTAGGGTCTTCCACAACTCCTGTCATTGCAACTCCGCCTTGTAAGTATGGCAATGTTCCGATACCGAATACGTCTTCTTTCATTACGTTCATCAAACCGTGGAAAGATATATCGTCTGTTGCATTTAATACAGGGATTTTACGAACATAATTCGGAGTATCAAGATTGGCAATGTTCTTTGCATGGATATCTATTCTTTTTCCATGTACTCTTAAGGCATTACCGCCGATGTCCATTGATTCCATTATACTCATTTATAATACCTCCCTCGATTACTTACCTACGTTGATTACTGTTTTCATTTCCGTAATCAGGTTTGACATTCTTCTTGTCGCCATTGAATACAAAATGGCATTTTCTTGTATTTTTAATAACTCGTTAGCTGAATTAACCGTTTCTTCAGTTCGGTCTTCAGTGATAGCTGAAGGGCCTAATTTTTGTGAAAGCTGTGTTTATAAAGTGCTGTTCAATGTA
>JAFUUT010000359.1 GCA_017477685.1 bacterium
CGAATTCAGGATAATTTGCTTCAAAGTAATCTCTTTGTTTATTTGTGTATACGGTTAAATGCGGCCATCTGAAGAACTGATGATCCTTATGGTAAAACTTAATATTTTTTGTTTTAATAACGTCGTGATTCTTTTGAGCATCCACGTTTACTTCATCTATATGGATACGCAAATCGTTTCCTTGCGGATTTCCAAAAAATAAAGATTCAGGGTCTTCATCCACCAGCATTTCGTGAAAACGCGGACCTATCATTCTTGATGCAATTCTTGTTATAGAATCATCTTCTGAATTCATTTTACCCTTAGTTAATATCAATAATCCGTCTTTTTGGACGGCAGATTCTGCACTTGTTTTCAAGTTTGGTGTTTCGGCAACCATATTATCCATTATCATTGTTTCTTCATTCATATCAATTTCAAGATAATCCGAATGAATAGGTTTTCCGTCTTTTATTGCAACAATATTGCCTTCACCTTTGATAATATTTGAATCTTCGTTGTAAGTCATTGTATCTGCAACAACTTTCAAATTTTGAGGCGGAATGTCCAGAACAGGACGACCTTTTGCTATCATATCTCCGGTTTCGTCATCAAAATTAATATTATCCGAATCAAGTATGAGTTGGTTATCCGTAACTTCAGCATTGATACCGCCTTCTAAAGACAGGTTATCTTCATCTATATCACTGTTAATGGTTTCGTCTATAGTCTTAGATATATTGCTTACGCTTTGTGCTGCAGTTTCGGCGTTTTCTGATGCTTCTTGGGCAAATTTCTGTTCTTTCTGCCAGAATTTCCAATTTATCGGTTTTCTGTTTTTTGCGGCTTGAGCTCTTTTATTCGAAAAATCAATATATTTATTTGTCAGCTTTAACCTCATTTGTTTAAAGAAAGGCATTGAATTAGGATCAATTTCCTGAAAATATAAATCATCAGTGTATTCATCGGAATTGTCTTCAACATCATGTGCAATATCCGTTAATGAGGATCTGAAAATTGTATCCATCGGATTTGCCATAAGCGGATCAATCGGATCTATGGCATTAGCCCTGCCTGCAAATAATATTACCAATGTTAAAACTATAAGATATTTTTTCAAAGTAGTATTCCTTTATCTTTCTAAATGTAATTAAGCGGGTTTGTCGGTTTTCCGTTTACACGGACTTCAAAATGACAATGAGGTCCGGTACTGTATCCGGTAGAACCTTCCCGACCTACTGTTTGACCTTTTTTCACATATTGACCGTTGCTTACGGCAATAGATGACATATGAGCATACAATGTTGTTATAGGTTTGCCGTCAATAACACCGTGGTCAAGTATTACGACTTTTCCGTATCCGCCATACCAGCCGGTGTATATGACTTTACCATCATTTGAAGCTTTGATTGCGCCTCCGTTAGGCCCTCCAATATCTATGCCGGAATGGAAAATCCTGCTTTTGAATATAGGGTGTATTCTATAACCAAAAGGTGACGTTATCGGACCTGCAATCGGTTTTATGAATGTTTTTGATGAAACTTGAACCTGTGAATTAGAACCTGCATTTTTATTTGTCAAACCTGCAATCATGTTTTGAATGCTTTCGGATTGGCGTGCCAGTTCTCGTTCTGTTTTTTCGTAATAATTTTTGTCTTTATTCAGTTTTTCTATCATAACTTTATTTGCGGCGATAGAATTTTGAATTGCGGCTCTTTGATTTTTAATATCTCTTATGGAGTATTCAATCATTCTTTTTTGTGATTCTACTTCTGCCTTAAGTCTTGCAATGTGGTCTGCACGCTCTTTCATTGCTTTCATTCTTTTGTAATCCTGCTGAATAACAAGTTTTTCAAAATATAATGTATCTAAAAGTGAATTTACATCGTGTGCTGACAGTATAAGTTCAAACATTCCGGTTCTTTGATGTTTGTATACATCCCTAACTCGCGACTTCATCTCTGAATCTGTTTTTTGGTATTCAGCTATGGCATTATTCAGGTTAATCTCCATAGTTGCAAGGTTTGCAACCAAATTGTTATACCTGACGGTATTATCTTGAAGTTTTTTATGAGCTTTTTCCAGTTTTTGCTGGTTTGTACTAAGTTTATTTTTTTCGTACTTAA
>JAFUUT010000360.1 GCA_017477685.1 bacterium
AAAAATATTTCGTGCCAGTGCACATTTGTCATGCTACATCATAAATTTTTAAAGTCAAGTATCTTGGGACATAAAATATTCCTCAATGAAATAATTTTAACCCCTCATCCCAACCCTCTCCCCAAAGGGGCGAGGGAAATGAGAGTAAAGCCTCAACCGACCCTCTCCAAAATTTTAAGAATAATTTACCCCTGATTAACAATCTGAACACCGAAACGTGTTCTGAACAGGTGTTTTACAGTTTCGGATTGAATATCGTTCATCATATTATTAAATAAATCATATGATTCTTTTTTATACTCAATCAATGGGTCTTTTTGACCATAAGCTCGTAAACCGATACCGTCTTGAAGCATTCTGATATTTGTCAAATGATCAATCCATTTTGCATCAACAACCTTAAGCAAAATGTCTTTTTCCATTTGACGGACAATATTATTGTCAGAGAACGGTTCTTGAGGCGGAAATCCTGCATTATAATCGTTAATGACCTTATTATAAAAATCTACAATCTCAATTTCATGGTCTTTATACGCCTGAACTACAAAATCTTTAATTTTGTTATACATCGGTTCAAATCGCATATTTTGAATATCTTTCACTTCAAAAGTCGATAATTGAGGGAATGTTGAATGAATTTCTTTAATCATAGTTACCAGATCATCATACACATATTCTTCAACCTTTTGCTCAGGAGAGATATAGCTGCGCATGATTCTGTCAACTTCTCTTTCCATCATATACAGAATATCTTCGTACAATCCCTTACTTGAAAGAACTTTTCTTCTTTGGCGATAAAATCTTTCACGCTGAATATTGATAACATCATCATAATCCAAAACCTGTTTTCTTATGTCAAAATGGTACGTTTCAACACGTTTTTGAGCAGATTGAATTCTTTTTGAAATAAGCGGATTATCTATAGCCATATTTTCAGGAACATTAAGCATGGTCATAAGTTGTTTAATCTTTTCACCGCCAAATATTCGCATCAAATCATCCTCGAGTGATAAGAAAAATCTTGTAGAACCGGGATCACCCTGACGAGCGGCACGACCTCTTAATTGATTATCTATACGACGAGATTCATGACGTTCCGTACCTATAACATGCAAACCGCCAACTTCAACAACTTTGGCATGCTCATCCTCCGTAATTGCACGAGCATTCAGCAATGCTTGATTTTTTAACTCATCGTAATTCGGAGTTTGTTCGGTAATTCCTTGCTCATCAAGTGAAGCCTTTGCTAAATATTCAGCATTACCGCCAAGCAAGATATCCGTTCCGCGGCCTGCCATATTTGTTGCAATAGTAACTGCACCATAACGACCGGCCTGCGCAATTATATATGCTTCCTTTTCATGATGTTTTGCATTCAATACATTATGTTTTATACCTCTTTGCTTTAACAAAGCTGATAAATATTCTGATTTTTCAATACTTACCGTACCAACAAGAACAGGACGACCAAGTTTGTGCTGTGCAACAATATCATCTATTACTGATAAATACTTCTGAACTTCTGTTTTATAAATAACATCAGGGTAATCAATTCTGATATCTGTTTTATTAGTAGGAATTGAAGTAACTTCCAAGTTATAAATCTTTCCAAATTCAGCTTCTTCTGTCATGGCTGTACCTGTCATGCCTGATAGTTTAGGGTACAATCTGAAAAGATTTTGGAATGTAATACTTGCAAGTGTTTGCGACTCATCCTGTATTGCAACACCCTCTTTTGCTTCAACAGCCTGATGCAATCCGTCAGACCAACGACGGCCTTCCATAATACGACCGGTAAATTCATCAACAATCATGACTTCACCGTCTTTAACAACATAATCCGTATCTTTTATAAATAATTCTTTAGCCTTTAATGCTTGCAAAAGATGGTGCGCATAATTTGTTTGGATATCAAATAAATCTTTTACACCAATTAATTCCTGTGCTTTATCAATACCTTCTTCGGTTAAAATGACATTTTTATTTTTTTCATCAACCGTATAATCAATTTCTTTTTCAAGTTTTGGTGCAATTTGTGCCATAGTACGATATGTATCTTCGGATTGTGCCAAACGACCGCTTATAATCAACGGGGTTCTTGCTTCATCAATTAAAATACTGTCAACTTCATCGATTATTGCGTAATAAAAAGGTCTTTGAACAAGCATTTCTTCGCTTTGAGCCATATTATCTCTTAAATAATCAAAACCGAATTCATTATTTGTACCATAGGTAATATCACATTGATACGCAGCTTTTTTAAGCTCAAAATCTCTTGCCCCTTCTCCGTTAGAAAGAATTACCCCAACTGATAAACCGAGGAATTTGTATATTTTACCCATCCATTCGCTGTCACGTTTTGCCAAATAGTCGTTGACAGTAATAACATGAACACCTTTACCGGTTAAAGCATTCAAATATGCAGGCAATGTGGCAACAAGAGTTTTACCTTCACCTGTTCTCATTTC
Source organism: bacterium (assembly GCA_017477685.1). GTDB lineage: Bacteria > Cyanobacteriota > Vampirovibrionia > Gastranaerophilales > Gastranaerophilaceae > Zag111. The sequence continues at coordinate 2,469 of JAFUUT010000360.1, forward strand.
TGCGATATGCCCATTATGTAAGAAATAACCGCCTATCAATTGGACGTCAAAATGACGCATATTCAAAACTCTTTTACCTGCCTCACGAACAACCGCAAAAGCTTCCGGCAAAAGTTTATCCAAAGCTTCTTTTTCCAGTTTTAAATCTTCTTTAAAATTATTTGAAGTCGGACGAGCTGCAACAATTTCTTTAAATTCTTGAGTTTTTGCCCTTAGCTCATCATCACTCAACGCAGCCATTTCAGGTTCTAATTCATTAATATGATCAATTATACCCATAATTGATTTTATTTTCTTATCGTTAGGATCGCCTAATAGCTTCATTAATAACTTCATTGACATTATAAATATA
>JAFUUT010000361.1 GCA_017477685.1 bacterium
AAGAAGAATTTTATCTGCAGGTTTCATTCTGAAAGCAAGCTCTAATGCATCATCAATAACATGAACACCATCACCGATTATCTCAGTATATATATTGTCATTAAGCAGTGCACTCAAAGAAGAAGATCTTTCTTTGTGAGAGATTCCACCCATAGCATTAAATAAATGAGTAACGCCGTCACATTCACCTATATCAGCCCCCAAGCAATGACCTGCCTGAACTTTTATTCCAAGCTTCTTGAGATATGAAATCAAATTTTCACCACCAAAAGTCTTTTTGCAAAGCTCCGGAGCAAGAGTGACAATTTTTACAAACTCATCCGCTACTTTTTTAAAATTTTCTATAGTCGGAGCAAGTAAGTTGCGAAAATCATGAATACCCTTTTTCTCTTTATTTATAAATATTCCCTCTAAATGAATGCCTAAAATTTTGGCACCCTCTTTACCTTGTTTTTGAGCGGCATCTTTAATAACCTTTATTTGCTTTTGAGTATTTTCAAGAGTATCGGTCACGAGAGTAGGGAAAATACCGCCGACACCTTCTTTTTTAATTCTGTTTGCAACCTCTATCACTTCATCTACAGACGCCCTATTAAAATCAATACCGTAAGCACCGTGAAAATGCTGTTCAATCAACAATTTTGAAATCATTTATTATGCTCCAATTTTAATTATATTACACTACCTGCAAAAACTTTTCTTGCTTCTTCTCTATCGTCAAAATGAATTGTTCTGTCTTTCAAGATTTGATAATCTTCATGCCCTTTACCCGCAATTACAACAACATCATTATTATTGGAAATATTCTTTAATAAAGATATTGCCTGCCCTCTGTCAGGCTCAACAACTACAGATTCGGAATCAACAGATTTAAGACCTGCAATAATATCAGTAATTATCTGCTGCGGATTTTCACTACGAGGATTATCACTTGTTATAACGATTTTATCTGCAAGAGATTGAGCAATTGCACCCATTTTAGGTCTTTTTGTCGCATCTCTGTCTCCGCCGCATCCGAATAAGCATATCAATTCTCCATTTTCAGGTGTAATCTCACGTGCAGCCTTTAAAACATTTTCCAAGCCATCCGGAGTATGAGCATAATCAACAATTACAAGAGGCTTTTTGTTGACAACTTCAAATCTTCCGGCAACACCATGTACATTTTGCAGAGCTTTAATTGCGATTTCAATATCAATACCCATAGCAACAGCTGCGGTTATAGCTGCCAAAACATTATACACACTAAACATCCCGTTCATATGAAGATTTACAGGATATGAATTATTACGATAAACAAGAGTAAACTCTGCACCATTCAAAGAGAATTGAACATCTTTTGCCATCACATCGGCATTGTTTTTAACGCCATAAGTATACTTTGATACATTTTCAGGAACTACACTCAAAAAACGTGAGCCATACTCATCATCTGTATTAATTACAGCAAATGAACCTTCTTGAAGCCTTTGAAAAAGCAGAGCCTTTGCCTTAAAATAATTCTCCATTGTTATGTGATAATCTAAATGATCCTGAGTAAGGTTAGTGAATATCGCGCCATTGAAACGGCACCCCCCGACACGGTTTTGTTCAAGAGCATGAGAGCTAACCTCCATTACAACATTATCAATTTTTTCTATATCTTTTATCATCCTCAAAGTAGCCTGAAGTTCAGGAGCCTGAGGAGTAGTATGCTTTGCATTTCTATATTCGCTTTGAGA
>JAFUUT010000362.1 GCA_017477685.1 bacterium
AATGATTGCAATTTCGACGAAAAAAGATTTATTTGAATTTGGCAATCTTTTCAAACCTGTATCTAAAGACAAATTTTATGAAGAATTAAATTCTATTATTGAAATGATAGACTATTTCAAACTTGATACCCATACAGGTCTGTAAATATATAATTTTAGTGTTATTATAAAGTTATGAACTCAAAGCCGATAACACAATATGCAAAAGAACTTTTAAATATAGCTGCCCCGATAATTATGGGGAATATTGGCTTTATTTTAATCGGTGTGGGGGATATAATTGTTGCCGGCAGGCATTCAACGGATACTTTTGCGGCAATCAGTATTGCTGCTGCTATTGTCAACTGTATTATGACAATTGCAATCGGTTTAACCTCAAGTATTTCTCCGCTTTTGTCGAACTATAGAGGACAAAATAAGCCTATCAAAAGGTATTTTTATCCGTCAATCAGATTCGCGGGAATACTTGCAATAGTTACAGGTTTTATAATCGCGGCTTTTGTGCCTTTTATCCCTAAATTGGGTTTTGAAGAACATTTAATAAAACCTATCCAGCAGTATATGCTTATCAGTGCATTGAGTACGTTTGGCGGAAGCTTACACCATTCAATGAAAGAGTTTTTGCAGGCTTTTGAAATTGTGTTATTCCCAAATTTGTTAACTATTTTCAGTGTATTTTTAAATCTTTTATTAAACATTATTTTTGTATTTGGCTGGGGTGTAATTCCGTCAATGGGTGCTGCAGGACTTGCTATTGCAAGCTTAATTGTCAGATATTTTATGGGCTTTGCTCTTTTAATATACTGCAGGACGATTATGAGGGTAAATAATTATCATGAAAAAGGCTACTACGTGAGTCTTGTAAAAATCGGACTTCCGATTGCACTAGCAATACTTGTAGAATTTTTTGCATTTAATATAATTGCAATACTTATGGGCAGAGTGGCTGGCGTTTATGCAGCGGCACAAAACCTCATTTGTACTATTACAACAATTTCATTTATGATTCCGTTTGCAATATCAAACGCTATTGCTGTTAAGGTCGGATTTTCAAATGGGGCTGAGAATTATGTGGATTTAAAAAGATTTGCATATACAGGGACATTGATGTCCGAAATTTTTATGGCATTTAGTGCAATAATGGTTCTGTTATTCCCGAAATTTATAATCGGAATATTTACAAAAGATCCTGAGCTAATAAAAATTGCACTGCCTGTGATGCTTGTTCTTGTAATTTTTCAACTATTTGACGGTTTGCAAATATCACTTTCCGGCATTTGCAAGGGGATTAAGCAAACAAAGATTATTTTACTTGCCAATTTTATTGCATACTGGTTAATTTCAATACCTCTTGGGTACACTTTAGGGTTAAAATATAATTTAAAACTCGTAGGTTTTTGGATTGGGCTTTTGGTCGCTGCTGTGTTCTTGTGCTTGATTATGATATATAAACTTCGTAAACATTTTGTAACAAAATTTTAATTAAAATAGCAAAAAAAATTATTCAGCTATATTAATTTAATATGTAAATAATGGAGTTTATATAATGCGGGTTCAATTTGCATCAAATTTAACATATACGGGTCGAGTTGAAAGACACGTAAATAAGCTTGTAAATAGATGTATCAGAAAAAATTTGTGTAAGGCTGTACTAAACAGGCTAAAGGGCGGGAATATCTCTGACTCTAAAATTTACAAAATGATATATGAATATGGCCGAACACTAAAAGGTGAATTAGCGGAGTATATGTCCAAAGTCCATGATGATATTTTCGTTACAATCGTAAAAAAAGACCAAGAAAAATATCTTGCGTTGAAAAGTAAAGGTTCCGATAAAAATTTTTATATTAAGGAAGATGCTATTAACCATATCTCAGACAATCCGGAAAATTGCCTAGGATGTATATCAAAACAAGATGATGCGGATACCGTTTTAGAAAAAATATTATTTTTTAATGATGCATTGCGAAGCATAAGTCCTGAAAGACTGCTGTGTAAACTTGAATCATTGGCAAATAAATAAAGAACTTTCTCTCTTCTCCTATTCTTTAGGAGAAAGTAGCAATTCTCCCCTCTCCTAAATTAGAGCTTGAGGGGTAGAGGAGAGGTTTTGTTATCCTTTTACAGCGCCCTCATTTTCTCCTGAAATGAAATACCTTTGCATAGCCAAGAAAAATATTATAATCGGAATAGTTGAAATTATAGACCCTGCAGCAATAAATCTCCAGTTAGAAGAAAACATTCCCTGTAAGTTGTTTACCCCGACAGGAAGTGTATACATCGCTTCTTTTGTCAAAACAATGCTTGGCCAAAGGAATTCTCCCCACGAACCGATAAAGGTAAATATTGCCAAAACAGCCAGAGATGGTTTAACCATTGGCAAAAGCACTTTCCAAAAGACTTGAAAAACATTGCACCCGTCAACAATTGCAGCTTCTTCCATTTCTCTTGGTATCGCCAAAAATGCTTGCCGCATGAGAAAAATCCCGAATGCACTAACCGCAAACGGCATTACAAGACCAATAAAACCTAATGCATCTCCGTATGCATCTACAAGGTGCAGTTTTAAAGTTATCAAATATACAGGCAGCATTATCGCCTGAAACGGAATCATAATCGTTGCAAGAATTGCAAAAAACGTAATCTTTTTACCCTTAAACTCCATTCTTGCGAGCGGGTAAGCCGCAAGTGATGATAATATTAAATTCAAAATAACAGTTGCTCCGGCAACTATCATTGAATTTATAAAATACCTCATCAAATCAACTCTTTTCCATACTCCTACGTAATTGTCCCAAGTAAAATCGTGCGGAATAATTGTTGGAGGGTATGCAAAAATATTTTCACCGGCTCCCTTTAATGATGTCGATAAAAGCCAAATAAAAGGGAATATCGATAGCAATGATACCACGATTAAAATTATATGAATCGGTATATTTTTTAATTTTATTTTCATATGTTTTATTATATACGTGAGCCCAACCTATGTCCAGCAAGATGAATTATTTCAAAAATTCAACAGTAAGATTATATTTCACTTTTTACATCTAAATTATAATCTACAATACTCGTACAACCGGTTTTCTTTTCCCATCTTGTAGAAATGTCACAAACCGACACACCCTCTTTTTCTATAATGTGAGTAAGTAAATTCGGAGTATCCGTTTTATAAGTTGCACAGGTAAGCGTATCTGCTAAGAATGTTTCTCTGTTAAATCTTATACTAAGACTTTTTAAACAATACTTACGTCTGAATTCCTCATTAGCAGTCATTTCTGCAAGGTTGATATAACTTTTATTATTAACATGATTATTAAAATCTAAATCTGACAAGTTATTTACATGTTTAATTTCAGAGATTTTTTCTTTCGGTTCAGGCAGCACAAATTTACCATGTTCACCAAAAACGAGTTTTTCTAATACTTCAAATCTTTCACTTACGACATCTGTTTTCACAGGACGCTTAGTTTCTCTATCAATAATAAACCAGAGTGCATTACCTTTTGCAAAAGTTTTTCCTTTGTACTTAATTTCGTAATCAGTATATATTTTTATTTTGGTAATCTCTGAAATCCAAATTTCCACTTCAATTTCTTCTGACCAAAAAGGCGGATTTTGTATAAAATCAATATTAAATTCCGTAACTATCCAATATTGGTTTGAAGAAAAAAGATCATACGCCGCCATTTTTTTTGTTGCACAATATCTTGCAAAAGCATCCTGCAAATACATAATCGCAGAAATAGCTCTTAACCTATACTCAAACAAATCCATATTATTCAAAATAACATTGTACGTTTTAATATACTTATTCATATATATTGCTCCTCATGTAAATCAATAAAAATAACTTCCTGATTAAATAATATACAAAAAGCAAACAAATTTCATACTATATTTTATATTTTCCGCGCTCGAATACGAAAATATTTAACAGAGAAAATATCATTACAATAACTAAAAGTATTACTGCCATTGCGCTTGCATATCCCAAATCCAAATTTTCGAACGCTTTTTCATAAATGTAATATACGATTGTTTTTGTAGAATTCAGCGGTCCGCCTTTTGTCATTACATAAATTTCCGCAAAAATTTTCATTGCAGAAATTGAACTTATTGTTGAAACTAATGCTATTGTCGGCATTAAATGGGGAACGGTAACAGTCAAATGTTTTTGCCAAAAATTAGCC
>JAFUUT010000363.1 GCA_017477685.1 bacterium
AAATGCAGTCTGATGCAAATTTAAATCTGAACTTAAAGTTTGATAATTTTGTTGTGGGGAAAAATTCCGGTTTTGCATATAATGCAGCATTTTCTGTTGCCAATAATCCGTCAAAAAAATACAATCCGCTATTTATATATGGAGCATCCGGATTAGGAAAAACTCATTTATTACAAGCGATTGGACATTATATTTTATTTAATACCAAATTAAAAGTTAAATATATCAGAATGGAAGATTATTTTAATGAATGGATTAGATGCTTTCAATCAAATGAACTTCCTAACGGAAAACGCAAACAAATCTGCAACAACGCCCAAATAAGGAAATTCCACCAAAAGTTCCAAAATATAGATGTTCTTTTGATGGATGACATACAGTTTATAGAATCAAAAATGAAAACAATGGAAGATTTTTTCTCTACATTTGAAGCTTTATACACAAATAATAAACAGATTGTAATAGCTTCCGACAGGCTTCCTAAAGACATACCTACTCTTGATAACAGGCTAAGAACCCGTTTTGAAATGGGACTTGTTGTAGATATAGTGCCTCCTGATTATCAGACAAGGTACGACATTGTTAAAGCATACTCCAAAGAGCTTGAAGTTGAAGCGGACAATGATGTCTGCAGATTTATTGCAGAGAATTTTACAAATAACGTAAGAGAACTTAAAGGTGCTTTCAATAAAGTTAGTGCATATGCTGAATTCATGAATACAGGAATTACAATTGAAAGTGCTAAAGAAGCCCTTAAACTGGATATTAAGAAAAAAGAAATAACTCCTAATATGGTAGTTGAAAAAACAGCCAAATATTATGATATTAAAATTGACGAGATAAAAGGAACGGCACGCCAACAAAAAATTGTGAAAGCAAGACATACTGCCATTTATTTATGCAGAGAAATACTTAAAATGAGTTACGAAGCGATAGGAGATTTCTTTGATAAAAAACATACAACAGTCATGTATTCTTATGATTTGGTTAAGGAAAACTTGCAAAAAGATGATGATTTAAAAAATGCCATAGAAATTTTATCTTCTCAAATAAAAGCATAATTTAAAGAGGATTATAAATGTACGATTATATAAAAGGAACATTTTCTTATAAATCAATTAGTTCAAAAGGAGCTTTTGCAGTTGTAGAAGCCGCAGGGGTAGGATATATTTTGGAAATTTTACCAAGAGATTACGAACTTTTGCCCCAAGAAGGAGAAAACATAAAAGTCTTCTCTGTATTACTGCATAGGGAGGACAAAATGAGCCTTTGCGGATTTTTAAGAAGAGAAGATAGAGACATTTTCAATGTTTTAACATCTGTTTCAGGTGTGGGCTCAAAAATGGCATTGACATTATTAAATTCTTTTAAAGTAAAAGATTTAATAGGATTTGTTCTTGACGGGGATTATAAAGAGCTGACAAAAGCAAAGGGCGTAGGTCCAAAATTAGCACAAAAAATTATACTGGAACTGAAAGACAAGCTAACCTCATACCAAAGCGACAGTGTTTCTATTCCTAAAGGAAATACTATTTCCTCCGGCTCTCAATCTCAAAATGCACAAGATGCTCAAATGGTTTTAGTATCTTTAGGTTATGAAAAGAATGAAATAAATAACGCAATTACAAAAGCGTTAAATAGCCTGCCGGAAGGGGCGGCAGCGGAAGAAATTCTAAAAAAGGCTTTGCAAATTTTATCTGTATAAAAAAAAGACCTCTTACAATCTGTAAGAGGTCTTTTTTATTCTCTAATATATTCTCGAAAACAACAAAGCTATCATTGCAGCCCCAACTAATGCCGGTCCGAAAGGACAAGGAATACCGTCAGATGTTTTATTTTTCAGTCCCGTTACAATTTCTTTGCACAAAAGCAACCCAAGCAGCACAAGAACAATTGTACTTGCGTACAAAGCAATGTTATTTTCCAACCATCCTAAACCTTTTGCATACATGTAAGCAACTGCATATATAATAAATGCAGAT
>JAFUUT010000364.1 GCA_017477685.1 bacterium
CAAGTTCTTTATTATATTTTAAAAAGTGTTTTTTGTATCCTCCTGAGTATAAATCAAGCAGCATTCCTGCTCCAATCTGGTAAACAATACTATCCCAGTTTAATAATCTGCTCGCTCTAAAGCTTTCAAATCCGACGATTTCATTCAGATTAAATGAAGGAAGGAACATTTTTTTTGCAACTTTGACATCAAATGCCGCTTTTTTTATGGCATACTCTGCCTGTATAACATCAGGTCTGTTGAATACTAAATCAGAATTGATTTCTGCGTCAGGTAAAAACGGAAGTGTCATTTGCTCCATTGTTCTGTGATTAATATTTTCTTTAGGGGCGGCAGCTCTTATAAATGAGAATGCATGCGACAAAATATCTCTTTGTTTGTATAGAGCGTTTAACTCGGTTTGTGTATTTATTTTTTCGTACTCTGTAATATATAAATCATCATATTTTATTATGCCGCCTTCGTAGAGTTGTTTTTTCAGTTTAAGAACTTCTTCAAGATTTTTAAGGATTTCTTCTTCATTTTCAATCAGTTCGTCGGTAAGAATAATATTAAAATACATTGCGCAAACTTCTGAGGTTAAAGAAAGTTTGTTAATATTTACATTTTCTTTAGCTATTTTAACGTCGTATCTGCCGGATTGAACTTTGTCAGAAAGTTTGCCGAATATATCAATTTCCCAATTAAAAAATAAAGGCATAGATATATCATTGTAAGAATTATAATTTTTACCGGATAGTGATTTATATGGATAAACATTTGTCCCTACACCGATATGCGGAAGTCTTTGAGCATTAATTGTTCCTAATAAAGCTTGAGATTGCCTTAACCTGTCATTTGCAATTTTTAAAGATGGATTTTTTTCTAACGCTTCAAAAACATATGATGATAAATATTCATCCATATAGTTTTCCCAAAAATGGTATAATTCAAATTTTTTCTCATCTTCTTTATTTTTTTGCTGTTTCGAAACTCCGGATTTTATGCTTGCAGATGCTGCGCAGCCGGCATCATTCAATCCGATAATCCCTAATATTAACAATATAATAATCGCATGTTTTATACACTTAAACAATTTTTATACCTTCAACTATATTCGTAATTATCAAGCCGGGGCAATATCTTAGTTTTATCTGTTATTTTTATCCTGCCCAAACTTAATATATTCTATCATGAATGTTAAAACTTAATTGTTAGTTTATGGTTAGGAATATAATACTTTTTTTAATATGCCGTGATAGTGGCTATTTGTTTGTATTTAGACATAATGTAAAAATATGATTTGCAATTTTAACTTTTAGTTTGTATAATAATCGGAACGAGAAGGAATAAGGTTGGCAGGATGAAAAAATATTTATACATTTTAATTTTGTTGGCGATATTAGCTATATTTACAGGTGTATTTGTTATCAAAAGCGAAAGTTATAAACTGGCAAAGTTTGCTGCTTCATATCATATGTTTGAAAAATCTGATGCTGCTAAGTCTTTTAATGTAGAGAGACCTTGTCCGTTTTCGCAGATTCAGTTAAAAAATAGAACTGCCGTAAGCTGTCAGGCTTTTGCCGTACGTTGCGATTATAAAATCCCCGGCGACAGTTTGATAGGTTCTAAATCTGCTTGCGCACTATTGATATTCGATATTAATGGTTATGCCAAAAAACCGAATGTAATGTCTTCTACTAAAAATATTCAGGACAGATACAAGGTTTTGGTCTATAGTGACGGAATCACCTCTATTCCCGAAAGTATAGAAGATGAAGCTTTGCATAGTGAAGAAAAAACTCTAAAAAATGAATTCAAAAAGTTGTATATGTTAATTATGTATCCGTACAATTAATGCGGTTTATTACTTTAATTATTTTTTTATTGTTATAATG
>JAFUUT010000365.1 GCA_017477685.1 bacterium
AAAGAACTGCAAGAAGCCGGAAGCTACGAAGAATTATTCAAAACAGGATTTAGCTTTGATACACCTGATGCAATCGATTTAGATTTGATGAAAAGTCATCTTGTTGCATTAAAAGAGGGTTTGACAATAAAATCTCCCCGCTACAATTTTGTAACATGCGAATCTGATCCTGACGTAGAAGAAAAAAAGCCTGCCAAAGTTATATTAACTGAAGGTCTATACGTTCTAAATGAGGGAGTCAGAGATATTATGGACGTTAAAGTCTATGTATTTACCCCGCTTGAAGTCATAAAAGAACGCTGGTATAAAAGAGCCAAAGAACGCGGCAAAGAGGGAGTTGCAGCGGATATGCAATTTGCTGATGTTAACAGAACAGCTCAAATGTACATTCGTCCGACATACCAGATTGCGGATGCGATAATTAACGGTATGGTCAGCCAAGAATATATTCAGGATATAACAGACCGTATTTTCAAGACACTCAGAGATATTGAATACTAACTAATAAGACTGCACATAAGAGATACAAATTCAGGGAATGAAATATTGACCCACTCAAATTCATTGATTTGAATTTCTTTTTGACATATAAGCCCGCCGACATACAGACTCATTGCAAGCCGGTGATCTTTGTGGGAATCAACTTCAACACCTCCGGTAAGTGTAGTTTTCCCGCGGATTATCATACCATCTGTTGTTTCTTCTATATTTGCACCCAGTTTTTTGAGTTCCGAAACCGTCAATTTAATCCTGTCAGATTCTTTATTTCTTAAATCCTGCGCATCTTTGATAATGGTTGTTCCTTGCGCTTGAGTTGCAAGCAGAGCTATTATAGGAATTTCATCAATAAGTGTCGGGATGATTTCACCTGAAATTTCACAGGATTTTAAACCTTGAGTATATTGAACCAGAATATCACCAACTATCTCACCGCAAATTTCACGTTTGTCAAGGATTTCAATATTTGCGCCCATATTTTCGGCAACTTTTAGAATTCCGCAGCGAGTTTCATTCAAACCGACATTTTTAATAATAATTTTAGAATTTGGTACAATCAAAGCCGCAACAATAAAAAATGCCGCAGAAGAAATATCTCCGGGGATTTCAATATCCAAAGGCGCTAATTCAGAATTTGAAATAGTAATTATACCGTCATGTGAGGTCAAATTTGCTCCCATAGAAGACAGCATAATTTCTGTATGATTTCTTGATGGGTAAATTTCTTTATAGGTAGTAACTGCATCGGCATAAAGACCTGCAAGCAAAACACAAGATTTTACTTGAGCGGAGGCAATACTTGACTCATAATTTATACTATTCAAGCTTGAGCCGTAAATTTTTAACGGGGCTTTATTATTAATTGATTCAATTTTAGCTCCCATAAGGGTTAACGGTTCTATTATTCTTTTCATCGGGCGGGAACTAAGACTTTCATCCCCAGTAAGGGTTGAATTGAATTTTTGTCCTGCAAGAATTCCTGACATAAGACGCATTGTAGTGCCGGAATTCCCGCAATTAAGAGTTATGTCTCCTTTATTCGGGAAATATTTTCCCTCTGATTTTACAATAATAGAATTTTCATTGTGTTCAATTTCCGCACCAAGCGCTCTGCAGATTTCAAGACTTGAGAGCGGGTCTTTGCCTTTAGAAAAATTTTTAATAACAGATTGTCCTTTTGCAATAGAGGCAAAGATTATAGCTCTGTGGGAAATTGATTTATCCGCAGGGATAGTTATTTCACCTTTTAGAGGTTTTTGACCGTTAAAAACTTTTTGACTCATAGGGTAATAATATCATATTTTTCGGCAAAAATATATATCTTGACGAAGTGAAGGGTTTAGGGTTTAATAAGAGCATAGTAACAAAGTATAACTAATAACCTTTGGGGAATTGGTTAAAGGTAAACATATGATACAAAGAATAAATGTAATGATACCGGCAAATGCCAATCTACACAGACCGTTTTTATACAACGAAGTGTACGATTTTATGAAACAAAACAAATTGCGCTGTCAATTCTCAAACGACCGTATTGAATTAAGTTCAATGCCTGAGAATTTGGTAAAATGGTTAAAAGATTTAAAAATAAAATTTGAAATAATAAAAAATAAAAAGCAATAATTATAACATAGAGAGGTGTCCGAGTGGCTTAAGGTGCAATCTTGGAAAGGTTGTGTGGGAGCAATTCCACCAGGGGTTCGAATCCCCTCCTCTCTGTTTTTTTGTGCAAAAATTTTTGGATTGTGGGGGGGGGGTTGAGAACCCCGAACAAGGCGAACAGCCTTGTGGGCGGTTCGAGCGCGAGCGAGCCGAGGCTGAAGCAAATTTTGGCTGAACCTGTAAGGTTCAATAGCCAAAATGCGGAATGCCGTTTTGGGCGAGCGAAGCAAGACAATCCCCTCCTCTCTGTTTTTTTGTAACATTTTTTTTACATTCTCAATAATATTAGCAAAATTTTTTATTCAGGAGTATTAGAATATTACGAATAA
>JAFUUT010000366.1 GCA_017477685.1 bacterium
GATTATGAAAATGTCGAATTTGTTTGTACAGACTATGAGAGAATTTCCGTCAGATGCGGAAGTAATATCACATAAAATGCTTGCCAGAGCAGGTTATATTAAAAAACTTACAAGCGGTGTATATACATACTTGCCGCTTATGTGGAGAGTTTTGAAAAAAGTTGAAAACATCGTAAGAGAAGAAATGGATAAAGCAGGTGCTCAAGAGCTTTTAATGCCATTTGTTCAACCTAAAGAACTCTGGGAAGAATCCGGAAGATGGGGAGCATACGGAGCAGAACTTATGCGCCTTCAGGACAGACACGGCAGAGAAATGTGTCTTGGGCCTACTCACGAAGAAATTATAACCTCTATTGCACGTGATGTTTTAAAATCATACAAACAATTACCGACAAATTTATACCAAATTCAATCGAAATTCAGAGATGAAAGAAGACCGCGTTTCGGACTTTTGAGAGGACGTGAATTTATCATGAAAGACGCATACTCATTTGCAACTTGTCAAGAGGATTTGGATAAAGAGTACCAAAATATGTGGAACGCTTATACAAAAATCTTCAATCGCTGCGGCCTTGAAACAAAAGCTGTTCAATCAGATTCCGGTGCAATTGGCGGAAGTGTTTCTCACGAATTTATGGTTATAACAGATACTGATGCCGGAGAAAATGACGTTTTTTACTGTGAGGACTGCGATTATGCGGCAAATTCAAACCATGCAGTGTCTAACCTCCCTCAAGCAGCAGTTGACGGCGGATTTAGCGAAGCAAAAATTGTTGACACCCCAAATGTAGGTTCGATAGAAGAATTAAGCAAATTTTTAAATTGCCCGCAAACAGTTATTTGCAAGGCTCTTGTCTATATAGTTGATAAAGCACCTGTAATTGCGCTTATTCGCGGAGACAAAACCGTTGAAGAAACAAAACTTATGAATGCAGTAGGCGGACTTGATATAAGAATTGCAACAGCAGGAGAAATCGCAGAACTTATGAAAGAGAACGGTTTCAACGCAATAGCAGGATTTATCGGGCCAAAAGGTTTGAAAAAATACGGAGAATACGAAGTTAGAATTATTGCAGACAAAACAGTAACAGAATTAAAGAACTTTGTAGTAGGTATTAACCAAACAGATAAACATTTAGTTGGGGCAAATTGGGGTATTAATATTGACATGCCGGCTCAGACAGAAGATATAAGGCTTGTTGAAGCAGGAGATTTTTGTCCTCAATGCGGAAAGCCGTTAAAAGTAACAAGAGGTATCGAAGTAGGAAATATTTTCCAACTCGGAACTAAATATTCCGCTCCGATGAATGCAGTTTATCTTGATGCCAACGGCAAAACTCAACCATATATTATGGGCTGCTACGGTATAGGCATATCAAGAACAGCAGCTGCAGCTGTAGAAGCTCATCATGATGATTGGGGTATCAAATGGCCTTTAGCTATTGCACCATATCACGTTGTAATTGTTCCTGTAAGCACTCAAGATCAGGAACAAATGAAAGTCGCAACAGAAATTTATGAAAAACTATTAGCTGAAGGTGTTGAAGCGGTTCTTGATGACAGAAACGAACGTCCGGGAGTTAAATTCAAAGATGCAGATTTAATCGGATTCCCTTATAGAATTACGGTGGGCAAAACTATCACAGACGGCAAAGTAGAATTCGTAACACGTTCAAACGGAGAAAAAGTTGAAATGACTCCTGAGCAAGCATCTCAGAAGGTTATTGAAGCCGTTAAATCCATAAAGTAGTCATACAATTAATGTAAATAACATTTAAACAATAGACTTTTACAAATTATATTGTAAAATAAGTTTGAATGAGGTTAGTTATGTCAGTTACCCCTGTAAATGCTTATAATATAAATAGCAAATCTACTTCAGCGTCTGCATTTTCACAGTTTGGCAAACGGCAAATTCCTTATGGACATATAAATATTGACAAAGAAAATACTACTTCTAATTCTCAAACTAAATTTACACCTGAAAAAATACGAGCGGCTATAGGTTCTATCGGAGGTGTTGCACTTGTATTGGGAACACTTATGAGAAAACAAAAAGTTAAAAACCCGCTTCACGAAGACTAAAAAGTATCCCAAATGCTTACAATGGCAGCCGCAGGGAATTGCGGCGGTATTTTGCTAAGTTCGATAGGACAATCTGCAAAAGACAAAAAGAAAAAATGGAAAGAAGGCGCTTTCCAAATGATATTAACTTCTGCTCCTTTACTTTTTGTTGACGGTGGAATAAAATTATGTGCAAAATCCAAAAATAAATATATAAATAA
>JAFUUT010000367.1 GCA_017477685.1 bacterium
CTAAAACCGCCTGCTAAAGCTCTGTAACGCCATAAATTAGCGGTTCTTCCTTTTCCTCTTTCGTTGCCTTGAATGTCTTTTACTATTGTAGATTTTAACACAAACCCAAGTTTTCGCATACGGTTCATGCATTCAAAGCCAAGAGGCTGAACTTCGGAATTTTTATAACTGTCACCTATAATCAAACAAGCAAAACGACCGCGCTCTAATAGGTCATAGCCATGTTTTGCCACTTTTTCAAACATATCGTAAAATTCTTCTGTGGATTCGCAATTTGATAAATCTTCTTTTTTATCGGAAAAACGAATAATATCATCATATGGAGGATGAAGCATCAAGAATTGTGCTTTTTCTTCTCCCATAATTTCAAGTCTTGCTTTAACTTTTTCGGTAGCCTCATCACTTGTGGAATCACCGCAAATTATATTCACATCTGTAACCAGTTGCTTTGAAGTGAATTTTTGTGAAACACTGTCAACTAAATCTTGTTTCAATTCTACACCAATACAACGTCTGTTCATATTTATTGCTTCAATACCGGAAGTGCCTGAACCAAAAAACATATCAAGAACGATATCGTTTTTCTTGGTGTAGCGTTCATACATCTGTTGTGCAATTTGAGGAATATAATTGCCGTGATATTCGTTTGAATGTCCGTGTTCTTTTAGTCTTGAAGGAAACAACCACAATGAACTTGTCAAAACATGTGCATAATCTTTCCAGCGTTTAAGATTAATATCACTATATTTGGTTGTTTTAACCTCAGGTTGTTTAACAATCTGTAAATCAGCCTTTTTTGTTGGCTTTAACTTTGTATTTCCTGCAAGTCTAGGCATTTTTCCTCCCATATATTCACTAAATAATCTTATAAAATTCATCATGATTTGTAATCAAACATTTATATGATTTTGTGCTATCATTTGTATAGATTGAGGGATTGATGTTATGGGCAGAATTAAACAGTTATCTAAGCATCTTATAAATCAAATTGCAGCGGGCGAGGTTATTGAGCGTCCGGCATCAGTGGTAAAAGAATTGACCGAGAATTCAATTGATGCAGGAGCAACAAGGGTTAGCATTGACATAACTAATGATTGCAGGGATATAAGGATTGCCGATAACGGTTCCGGGATTCATCCTGATGATATTGTTTTGGCTTTTTCAAAACATGCTACAAGTAAAATTCAAGAAGATGCCGATTTGTTCGATATCCATACTTTTGGTTTTAGGGGTGAAGCTCTTGCAAGTATAATTTCTATTTCAAAAGTTACTTGTACGACAAGGACAAAAGATTTTGATACAGGAACAAAAGTTATTTGTGAAAATTCTGAAGTAAAACAGGTTGAAACAGGATGCGCTGTTGGTACGATAATGGAAGTAAAAGATTTATTTTACAATCTGCCTGTCCGTCTTAAATTTTTGAAAAGCTCAAATACAGAGTTTTCTTATATTCAAGAAATTGTTCAGGCTATTGCGCTTTCGCATCCCGAAGTTTCGATTGAATTAAAAAAATACGGTAAAACCGTACTTAAAACAACAGGCCAAAATAACCTTAATCAGACCATAAAAGAGGTTTATTCCTCTGAAGTTACTCAAAATTTAAAAGAAGTTTTAAAAACGGACGAGATTTCCGGTTTGAAAATCAGCGGTTATGTCAGTACTCCTGACTATACCCGTTCAAGCAAAAAGAGTTATCACACTTATATCAATTCAAGAAGTGTAAAGTGTCCTGTTTTTCAAAAAGCTATTGATATGGTGTATAAAACTCTTACCGCAAATAATAAGTACCCATTTGTTGTCTTAAATCTTGAAATCCCGCCGCATGATGTGGATGTGAATGTTCATCCGACCAAAAAAGAAGTCAGGTACAAAAATCCGAACCAAATTTTCAATTTTATTTATTCTGCAATAGAGGGCGGGCTTTCAAATTATGTAGAGAAGACGAGAGAAAATATATATGATTTTTCTAAACCTGAGTTAAATCGGAATGTAGATGCTAAAATTTCTTCAGTAGTTGAGTTTCCAAAGCCTGCTGATGATGTTTATATTGATGAAAAGAGTGATACTGTATATGTTCCGAGTGAAAAATTTGAAAACACTCCCATTAATGTTGCGATATCAAGACCTCAGCAGCAGCAAATGTTCACGCAGGCTGAGCAAGTTGAAGAAAATCCCGACAAAATTATCGGACAGTATCATAATACTTACATCTTGATAGAGGTAGAAAACGGGTTAGAAATAGTTGACCAGCATATCGCAGAAGAACGATACAACTATGAAAAGCTTCAGAATGACACGAATATAATTTCTCAAATGCTTTTTGTTTCGGATGTAATCGAAGTTTCATCATCAGAAGCAGAACTTATAAAAGAAAATATTGATAAATTTGAAAAATTTGGTTACGGTATAGAATTTCTAAAAGAGAATGAATTGATATTTCGAAAAGTGCCTCAAATTTTGGCAAAAGTTAATCCAAAAGAGATTATGGCAGACATTTTGCAAAATATTGAGGGTGATATTGATAACATGGAAGAAAATATTTTAAAAACAACAGCTTGCAAGGCTTCTGTTAAAGCAAATACCCCGTTATCAATTTGGCAGATGCAGGAAATTATTAAGAAATGGCGTACTACAAAGATGCCGTATACTTGCCCTCACGGTCGTCCGATTAGTCATATTATTCAACATAAAGAGCTTGCCGCATTTTTTGACAGGGCTAAATAGCGAGCTTGAAACATATTTTTAGTAAGTTTGCAGTATTGTAGGTCAGGCTTTAGCCTGATGGTAAATTTTTGTAAAGATAAAATATAACTTTTAGCAAATTTTTATATTTAAGGCTTTTATATGAACAGTTAAATGAATATAAAAAATAATTAAATAATAATGGATAATATAATGATTACTAATTTATCTAACAATTATTGTCAAAATCCTTATGTTGGTATGTTAGATAGGACAATCTATGGAAAAAATAAAAAAGCTTTTGGTAAA
>JAFUUT010000368.1 GCA_017477685.1 bacterium
CTGGTAAAACAACAACATTTTATATGGTTGTTGGTCTTATTAAACCAAATGGCGGTCAAATATTCATAGATAATAAAGATATAACAACTTGGCCAATGCATATTAGAGCAAAGGCCGGTATTGGTTATCTGCCTCAAGAAGCTTCCAGTTTCAGAAGTTTATCGGTTGAAGATAACATTAAATTAGTTTTAGAAATGAACGATAAACTTACTGTTAATGAAAAAAGAAAAAAATTAGAAGAATTATTGGCAGAATTTGGTATTGCAAGACTTCGTTCTGAAGCTTCAATCTCTTTATCCGGAGGAGAAAGAAGACGTGTAGAACTTGCAAGAGCACTTGCTGCAAGTCCCGATTTTATACTTTTAGATGAACCGTTTACTGGTATTGATCCTATTGCTATAGGTGAAATTAAAGAAAACATAAGAAAATTATCTGTTGAAAAAGGTTTAGGTGTTTTGATAACTGATCACAACCCTAAAGCTACATTATCTATTACAGATAGAGCTTATGTTATATTTGACGGGAAAATAAAAATTCAAGGTAACAGTAATGATGTTGCTAAAAATCCTGTAGCAAAAGAATATTATTTAGGAAAGGATTTTACTCTTTAATGACCATCAAATTTCCTAAAATTACAATTTATGACAGATATATATTCAGACAAGTGACAATGGCAACATTAGTTGCAGTTTTACTGTTTACAATTGTCTGGATTGCGCCTGAAATACTTTTGAACATAATAAAAGCAGCACTGGCAGGAAATTATGGTTTTAAAACCGCAATATTATTATTATTTTATGAATTACCAAAAATATTAGATAAAGCATTTCCTGTAGGGTTATTACTGGGAACATTATTTACATTTGATAAGCTAAGTAAAGATTCTGAAATGACAATATTCAGGGCTGTAGGAATGGCTTTTCAAAGAATTGTAATACCTATAGTATTTTTAAGTATATTCTTTTCGTATTTCTGTTTTTTACTTCGTGACAGCGGAATACCGTTTGCAGAAAATAAATTAAGGGCAATCAGAGGACAAGTTGCAACAGCTCAATATATATATACTCAAAAAGATGAAACCGGTCATCCGTTAGCTGCGGTTATTGTTTCAAAAGCTGTTGGCAAAGAACTAAACAATGTATTGGTTTTAGATTTTGCAAATCATGTATATCAAGATGTACATCAATTATCAAATATATATTCCGCAAAAACAGGAACTGTTGAAGATGATAAATGGGTTTTAGAAGATATAACAAATTATAATATATCAAATGACGGTATTTATTTTGATATTGATCATATAGATAAAATGAGTATTTTAAATGGTGTAGATGCAAAAAATGCATACACATTAATGAAGTACTCAACAGTAAAAGAAAGAGATATTTCAACAAAAGATTTAAAATCATATATAAAATTATTAAAAAAAGAAAATTTGTCTGAAGAATACAATTATATGCTGAATAAATACATTCAACGCTATATGCATCCGTTTGTTTGTGTTTTATTGGCCATATTAGGGTGTTTATTAGGTTTTAGCAAACCAAGAGAACAAAGACTTATAGGTTTTACGGTGGGTATAGGTTTTGTTTTTGTGTATTATATAACATTGCCGTTTTTTGATATGCTTGCTGAAAAGGAAATATTATCACCTTATATAACTGCTACATTTCCAACAATTGCTTTTTTGGCTGCAATATATATACTATATAAAATAAAGGATTTGTAATATGAAGAAAATAAAAATATTAATATTAACATTGATAATGTTTTTCTCTTGTACTTCAGCAAGAGCGAATGATATATCCGTAAAACACGAAAACGGAATATATCATGTTGTTTTGAAAGGTGAAAAAATAAAGAAAAAAATAAAATTTGTCGTATCAGACGATTTAAAAACAAATAAAGAAGCACATACAACTTCCGGTGCAACACTTACTGTTAATGCAGGATTTTTTGACCCTAAAAACGGAAAAACAATATCTTATATTGTAACAGACAGAATGACGGCAGCAGACCCGATGTTTAATAGTTCTTTAATTTCAAATCCTTTTTTCAGAAAAAATATGTCTAAGATTTTGAACAGAACAGAATTTAGAGTAATGCAATGCGGCAACAAATTTAATTATGAAATAGCATCTCACAAATCAGATGTTCCGTTTGGGTGTTTTGTCATAACATCAGCACAAGGCGGACCATTAATTTTTCCTCAATTACAATTGGAGGAAGAAGGCTTTATAGTAAAAAACGCTCAAGGAGAAGTTGTAAGAGAATCCGCATCAGTTCTTCATAAAACATCGAGGACAATAATCGGTTTGAAAGGTAATGATGAATGTCATATATTAGTAATAACAGATGAAAATCCTATGGATATGTATGAAGTACAAAAATTGTGTAAAGATTTGGGTTTAGACAGAGCAATGGCATTTGACGGAGGAAGTTCAACCTCTTTAAACTATAAAAAAAGTATAGATGTAATATCACAAAAAGGTGATGGTGCGGGCAGAATGTTAAAATCATTTATGCTTGTTTATTAGAAAGAATTAGTATAATATATAATAAAACGGAGCAGAAAATTGCAAACAGAGCAAAATCAGGAAATAATATTGAATAAACCGATGAGCCGTCCTTGGGGATATTATATTGTCACATCTGTTGGAAAAGGTTTTCAAACAAAAATAATTCACGTCAACCCCGGACAAAAATTATCTGTGCAATCTCATAATCACAGAAATGAACACTGGTTTGTTCTTTCTGGTATTGCAAATGTTATATTAAATAATGATGAAAAAATATTGTCATCAGGGCAGAGTGTTGATATTCCGTTAAAAGCAATTCACTCATTACAAAATTTACAAGAAACAGATTTAGAAATAGTGGAAATCCAAACAGGAGATCTTCTTTCTGAAGATGATATAATACGTTATTCTGATATTTATGGTCGTGTATAGTTAAAATTTGTAAATAAATTATAAACAATATAATATA
>JAFUUT010000369.1 GCA_017477685.1 bacterium
ATTTAAAAAATTGAATACATATTTTAATTCTCCCGAACCAAATACACCGGAGTTTAAAGCAAGGAGATATATTGATCTCATAACTGATAAATTAAATTCTGATGTATCACGTCCGTTGTATGCGAATGCAAAAAATAAAGAATTTTTCAATATAAAAAATCAAGAGCGTATAGAAATAACTAAAAAAGACAAAAAGCTGATAGCAGGTTACTTCCATGGTTTGCAAGAAGAAATAAAACAGTACTACTACAATAAAACAAAAGAAATTTCTAACCCTGCTCTTGTAAAGGAGCTTAATAAGGAAAAATTGGCAGATTATGCTTTATTGAGAGAAATACAAGCAGGGCTGAATGATACTTTAGACTTATATATGAAGCATTAAACTTTTATAATTGCAACATTTTCAATGTGGTAAGTATGGCAAAACATATCAAACGGTTGAATAGATACAATTTCGCAGCCTTTTTCTTTCAGATACTTAAGATCTCTTGCAAGTGTTGCCGGATTGCAGGAAACATAAAATATTGTATCAGAACATAATTTTAATGCATATTCTAATGATTGCTCACTGCAACCTTTGCGCGGCGGGTCGAGGATAATAACTTCAAATTTGCGTTTTTCTTCAGAAAAATATTCTCCCGCATCGCCGCTGTGAAATTCAATATTTTCTATATTATTAAGTACCGCACTTTGCTTTGCTAACTCTACGGATTTTTCATTTTCTTCTATTGACACGACTTTTCGTGCATTATCTGAAACGCAAATACCAAAAGCGGATATACCCGCATATGCATCCAATACAAGAGGCTTTTCAAAATTGCGTGATATGTAATCTTTTACGTATTTAAAAATATTTTCCGCGCTTTTTGGATTAATTTGGAAGAATGTGTCTGCGCCGATGACAAAGACTTTATCAAGTATTTTCTCTTTAACGGTGTCTGAGCCTTTAATGCACACTGTCCTGGCACCTAAGATTACATTCGTCTTTCTGTTGTTGAAGTTCAAGCATACACCGTTTACTTCTTTGAAGTTCTCAAATATTAATTTTGCCAAATTTGTGTATTTATTTTTAATTTCACTATCGTTTACAACAAGAATTACAAGATTCTCCGCATTGAAGGATGAATGTCTGATAACTACATGCCTTAAATCCCCGCAGTGATACTTTTCGTTGTATCCGCTAATGTTGCATTCGGCAGCATTTTGTCTGATAAACTCAATTATAGAATCACAAATTTCGGGTTGAGCCGGACAGTACTTAATATTAACAATTTCGTGTGTTGCAGGTTTATAATATCCCGCCAAAATTTTTTTAGAATTTTTTGTTTGCGAAATTGGATATTGAATTTTATGTCTATAGTTTTGGGTTTTGGGGCTGGGGATTGGAAGCGGAATATCTGCACCAATTCCTCCGATTTTCTCAAGAGCATCTCTAACTATCTGTTGTTTAAGTTCAAGCTGATAATTATAGTGAATAAATTGCAGCTGACAAGCTCCGCAAACGCTAAACATCGGGCAGAACGGTTTTATTCTGTACGGGCTAGGTTCAATTATTTCGACAATTTCAGCATTTGCATAACTCTTATTAACTTTTGTAATTTTAATTTTTACTTTGTCTTTCGGACAGGCATTTTTTACAAATATGACAAAATTATTTGTTCTTGCAAGCCCCAAGCCAAGATTTGTCATTTTTTCTATAGTTAATGTATATTCGTCGCCCAGTTTCATAAATCGATTATATCACGAGGAATTCATTATTTTTAAATATTTTACATATATAAATTAATGTGGTATATTTTAATAAAGAAGATTAGGGAAGAGCTATATGAAAAAATTAATTATTTCACTTATATTACTGGTGCCGTTACTAACAGGCTGTGCGAGTGTTAACACAAGGTTAACCATTAACAAGGATGAAACAGCTGCTATCGAAACTGCAATTACGTACAAAGGTGATTTGTCAAAAGAAAAATCGTACAATGGCATGACGATATTAGAAAATTATGCAAAATTTTTGGATGAGAATTACGTCGTCTACCCAAAATTCGGACAAGAATCCCGCATATACGCTCGTAAACGGGTTAAGGACATAAGGTATACTGATTTGGATTTAAAATCCTTAGGTTTCAAAACAAATAATCAAAATGGCAAATTCGTTGAGGTAAAGAAAAATCTATTTGTAAAACTGTACAAAATTGATATGTATTATGACTACAATCTTGCGCAAAACAATGTAAAAGTCGTAAATGAGGATAACTATAAAGAGTCTTTAGGAGGGCTAAAACCTGAATATTACTTCAAATATTTTGAAGAGGAATCTGTAGAAAAATCTGAACTTGTGCCTGATGTAGAAAAAGATGACTTCTTCAGTAATATGGACGACTCTGTATTTGTTTTGGATGAAGAATCAGAAAATGAACAAAGCGAAAGCAAAGATGGCGATGACGATGATGTACGTCTGACTTTTAGCGTAAAATTACCATCATTCGCGGCTTACAACAACGCTGATATATCTCTTGCTCCTGACACTTATCTGTGGAAAATCAGAAAAGACGGAGTTACAAATATCAAGATACAATATATTGTCTACA
>JAFUUT010000370.1 GCA_017477685.1 bacterium
CTGAATATGTACTTTTGTTTTCAAATGGTTTTATATTTTCTTTTAGAGCAAGTGGGGAAATAAATCCTTTATTTAGTGCAATTTCTTCTATACATGCGATTTGTTCTCCTTTATTTCGCTCAATTGCGGATACAAAATTGCTGGCTTCAAGCATTGCATCTTGTGTTCCCGTATCTAACCACGAAAATCCACGTCCTAAAATTTCAACATTAAGTTTACTTTTTTCAAGGTATATTTTGTTCAAATCGGTTATTTCAAGTTCTCCTCTTGCGGATGGTTTAAGCGTTTTTGCGTATTCACAAACGTGTTTATCGTAAAAATATAAACCTGTAACGGCATAATTTGATTTTGGCATTTTAGGTTTTTCTTCGAGCGAAATTGCTTTACCGTTCTGATCAAATTCTACAACTCCGAATCTTTCGGGGTCGTGTACTCTGTAACCAAAGACTGTTGCTCCTTGGTTGTTTTCTATTGCGTGTTTCATTAAAGTTGAAAAGCCAAATCCGTGAAAAATATTATCTCCCAGTATGAGTGCAATATCTTCCCCGTTTATGAAATCTTCTCCGATTAATAGTGCATCAGCAATACCTTTTTGTTCGTATTGAATTTTGTATTCAATGTGCATTCCAATTTGTGAGCCATCCCCAAGCAATTTTTTAAAGTTATCAATATCCGTTTTACTTGTTATTATCATAACCTCTTTTATTCCTGCAAGCATTAGTGTTGAAAGAGGGTAATAAATCATGGGTTTATCGTATATCGGTAATAATATTTTTGATATAGGTTGAGATGCAGGATATAGTCTTGTTCCTGCGCCAGCTGCCAGTATAATTCCTTTCATTATAAAGCTCCTATTGTTGTGTTTTCTGTCTCTTGTTTTTTAAATTGCATTTCATAAAGAGATTTGTATTCCCCTTCAGGTATTGCCATAAGTTCTTCATGGGTGCCGAGTTCAACCAATTCTCCCTCGTTTATAACTGCAATTCTATCGGCATTTTTAATTGTTGATAGTCTGTGGGCAATTATAAATACAGTTCTGTTTTGCATCAAGTTATCCATTGCTTTTTGGACAATTGCTTCTGATTCATTGTCAAGTGCGGAGGTTGCTTCGTCTAAAATTACGATAGGGGCATTTCTTAACATTGCTCTTGCTATAGCTACACGTTGTCTTTGTCCGCCGGACAATGTCATTCCGCGTTCTCCAAGCATCGTATCAAGTCCTTGCGGCAAGTCTGCAACTGTTTCTTCAAGGTGAGCGGATGTTATTGCCTGCCTTAATTCTTCTTCCGAAGCTGAAGGATTACCCATCATTATATTTTCTCTTATTGTGCCGGAGAATAGGAAATTATCCTGAAAAACCATAGAAATATTTTGCCTTAAGGATTCAATTGTATAATTTCTTATATCTACTCCGTCGAATTTGATTGAGCCGGATTTTATATCGTAAAATCTCGGTAATAAATTCACTAATGTAGATTTTCCGCCTCCGGAATTCCCCACAATTGCAAGTGTTTCATTTTTGCGAACCTCTAAATTCAAATTCTTCAATACAGGAGTGCCGCTAACATACTCAAATTCTACGTTCTCGAACGAAATAGAACTATTTAGTCCTGTTAGTTCCATAGCATTAGGAGAATTTGTAATTTCGGGTTTCATATCGAATAGTTCAAAAACACGTCCCATCGCAACAAATAAATTTTGAATATTTGTCAGAGTGTTCCCTAATGTTTTTACAGGTTTATAAAGTAAGAGTAATGATGTTACAAATGAAGCAAAACTTCCAGCTGTCATTTTGCCTGAGTTAATCAAATAAGTGCCGACTCCCAAAACAGTTGCGATTCCAAAAGATGCGATTAAGTACATTAAAGGGGACATCCAGCCTGATCGTTTGTATAATGACATTGCGACATTGTATGAGTCCCAGGTTTGTTCTCTGAAATATTTATTTTGTCTTTCTTGAAGTCCGTATGCTGCTATTACTTTGTTGCCGTTATATGTTTCGTTAATGTTTGTTGTGATGTTTCCGCCTATAACCATATTTTTATTTGAGGCTTTTTTAATTCTTTTTCTGATTATGGCAACAGGTAAAAAGGC
>JAFUUT010000371.1 GCA_017477685.1 bacterium
ACATTCCTGCTTGGTTTATTCCGATGATAGTAATTTTCTTTATATGCTCGTGGATATTATTAAAACTGGAGAAAAAAGGAATTTTATATAAATTTCTACCTATTCTGTTTTTAGTAACAATATTTCTCCCTAGAATCAGTCCTGAATATTCGGATTTGATAAATATAAGTTACCCGTACAGGTACTTAGCTTACGTAAATTATGTGTTAATAGGCTTTATACACTTTTTGTCATTATATATTTTCGGAATGTTTTGTTCTGCAAATAAAAGTATTATTGATAAATTTTATGATAAAAGATTTTTATTATGGGCAGGAATGCTGATTACAAGCGGATTAAATATTTATTTAACATATAAATTTAGTTGGTGTAATTATACAATTTCAAAAACATTTTTAACAATGCTTTTACTTGGTTATTTAAAACACTATGACGGATTTATTTTATCCCACAATAAAACAAATAAAACTCTTGATTTTATTGCAAAATACAGTTTTGGTTTATTTTTTATTCACTGGTACTGGTTCTTTATTTACGATCAAATATTTAATATCCCGGGAGTTATAATTTCAGGAAGCATAACGGGTATAATTTTCTGCGTAGCAATTCGTTTTGTAATTGTTGCAGCATTATCAACCTTAACACTATTTACGGCGAAATATCTGCTGCTTAAAATCAATAAAAATACTAATACAAGAATGTTTATAGGAGTTTAGTTAACGCATTAATCTATAGTTAAGAGGAATATTTATTGCGGCAAAATAATTTTAAAAGTCGAGCCTTTGCCGACTTCGCTTTCAACGCTTACACTTCCTTTGTGAAGTTGAACAATATGTTTTACAATCGCAAGTCCCAGACCTGTCCCGCCGCTTTGCCTGCTTCGTGCTTTGTCGACCCTGTAAAATCGTGTAAATAGCTTATCCAAATGATTTTCTTGAATACCTATACCATAATCTTTGACAGAAATTATAGTATTACCGCCCTCTTGCTCAGTAATTACATCAATTTTTGAGGATTGAGCATATTTAATTGCATTATTTAAAAGATTTATAATTGCCGTTATAAGCAAATCCTCGTTAGCAAAAATTTCTAAATCGCATTTTGGCAAAAAAGCAATATTTAGGTTTTGTATATTCACATAAGAGATTGCTTTTTGTACCATCTTGTTAAGGTTGAAAGATGTAAAATTTTTGTTTTCATTTGTTTGTTCAAGTTCAATTTCAGAAAGAGTCAGAATATCATTTACAAGTTTATTAATATTATCCGTTTGAGAAAGTATTATATCAAAGCATTCTCTATCACTATCCGCTATCGAATTTTTTGTATCCAAAAGTTCAATTGCCGAATTAATAGTTGCTATCGGAGTTTTGATTTCGTGTGTCATATCCTGAATAAAAATCGAACGATATTCCTCCAGTTTTTTTAGTCTTTCAATTTGGTTTTTCAATTTTAGTGTCATCTGTTTTATTGCGATGGATATTTCACACAACAGCCCCTCTTTTGAAACTCTGACTTCGGTATCCAATTCTCCGTTTGAAATTTTTACAACGCTATCTTCCAAATTGTTAAATGAGTTTCTTACGGTTGAAAAAACATACACAAAATATCCGCTCAAAAGAAGCACACAAACAATAAAAAATATTATAATATTAGTTTGTGAATCTATTAATGATGAAACAAAATCATCTTCAAACAAAATAAGTTCAAGATAATACTTTTTATTTTTTATTTCGAAATCACTTACATCTGATAACTTTTGATGTTTAATTATACTTTTATATATTTTCCATTTACTTAATTGCCGGTCAAGAATATGAGTATCAGGATCAAGTTCTTTGTTATCAAGAGCTGTACCTGCGATTAAATTTTTATTTTCATCAAATATTTGGAAAGAAACATCATTCTCATTTTTAAAATTCTCGCAATATTCCAATAATCCCGAATTATCATTTTTTGATAAATATGGAATAGCCGCCAGTTTTATCTGTTTCTTATAAAAATTTATTTCATTTTTTTCACCGTCTAAATACAAATGATTTATTTGAACAAAATTGTATAAAGAAATCACGATAAAAATTGCTAAAATACCAAGCAGCCATATAATTTTATTTACCCAAAATAAATCTCTTTTTTTCATACGATTTCCTTTAGCTTATATCCGGAACCCCGTATTGTTTCAATATCTTGTCCCCTATCACCAAGCTTTCTTCTCAGATTTACAATCTGGACATCAACAGCACGCTCTGAAATATTAAAGCCTTCATCCCCTCTAAGTATTGAAAGCAGCGAAGAGCGGCTGAAAACTATTCCTATATTTGAAATAAAAGTATCTAAAATTTTGTATTCAAAATTAGTCAGCTCAATCTCTTTATCTTGAACTTTCACAATCATTTTGTCGGTATCAATAACAATATCTTTATAGTTTTTAATGCCGCCGATAGAGTTCAAAGACTCCAGATGAGCCTTTATTCTTGCCAAAAGTATTTTATTGCTGAAAGGTTTTGTAATATAATCTATTGCACCGGATTTGAATCCTTCTAAGACATCGTCCTCCATTTTTTTAGCGGTAATCATAATTACTTTTGTATCTTTGTAATTATCATCATTTTTAATTTTCTTACACAATGAATAACCGTCAAGTTCCGGAATCATAACATCAAGCAATATCAAATCCGGCTTATCCGATTTAATAAAATTCAAAGCTTCATTTCCGTCAAACGCGCATCTTATTTTGTAGTATCCGTCAGCCTGAAGCATAAGCTCCATAACTCTGTTTAACTGAATTTCGTCTTCTACTATAAGTATCTTTGCATCTTTTATACTCATAAAAGTATTATACTACTAAATTATTTACGTTTTGTTAGTTTTAAATAAATTATGTATGATTGGCTTTTTGCAAAGTACCCATCTCAAAATTTACAAAAACTTTACAATCAAAATTATAAAACCGCTCTCATTTTTTAGTCCGGCATAGCTATCTCCTATATTGCCCTGCATAATTTGTTGTGCTACAATCAAGTTATAAGATAACTGGATATTTCTATTGAAAAATAGATGGGAGCGAGCATGAAAAATAAAAGATTATTAACAGCATCAATAATAACATATATGCTGTTTTCTACCCCGACATTGACGGCTAACGCAGCTTATGACCCGTCAAGTGTAATGGATTTGTTAATTGAAACGACCTCGCCAAGTGACGTGAGCATACAAGTTGGCGACACATACTATAATCTGAAACCTCTGGATTATAATAATGCTGAGGCTATAAATCCTACATCTTATGAAAGAGGGCGTATTACCACTTCATACTATAAGTGGGAAGCATTGGAAGACGGCAGCCGAGCTTTGGTTGAAAATACAGATCAATCAGGTTCTGATTTGACAATCACTCGCATTACAAACCCTCAGCATTCAAGACAAAAATCAAATCTGGGCGGCGCGGATTTAACAGGGCAAATTTTTATTAATCAGACTAACAATTCCCAAAATGGCGGTGCAATAATAAATTCAAGCGGATTTTCAATAGGGGATATTACAGCTTACTTTGTAAATAACCATACTCCGAAAAACCATGGTGGTGCAATATATAATGATGGTTCTATATCCTCTATTGCAGGTGATTTTATAGAAAATTATGTCGAAATCACCGGTAATGGTTTTGGCGGAGCCATTTCCAATCTTGACGGTACCATAGGCGCAATAAATTCCAATTTTATTGGGAATTATGTTGACGCTTCAGGAGATGTACACGGCGGTGCGATACACAATGCAAATACAATCACTTCCATAAACGGTGATTTTATTTATAATACATCATCTTCTGAAAACAGTCACTCTTACGGGGGTGCGATTTCCAACAGACAAGGCGGCAAAATTGATGAAATTTCCGGAAACTTTATAGGAAATTACACATACAATACCGCAAATGCAGCCGCTGATGAATCTCAAAATCTTAATGCTCTTGGAGGAGCTATATCTAATATTCAAGACGGAACAAGGATTGATAGCATATCAGGCAGTTTTATTGCGAACTATGCCGAATCTGAAAATAATATTGCAAAAGGCGGTGCTATATTCAATTCTACCGGAACAGCGTCAATCGGAGAAATTATAGGCGGCTTTGTCGGTAATTATGTAAAAGGCGACAGAGGTGCATATGGAGGAGCCATCCACAATAATACAGGAAACGATTCCCCTGCAATTGAATCTATTGATGGGATATTCAAAGGCAACTATGCAAACAGTGCATCAGGTGATGCCCTAGGCGGTGCGATTTATAACGAAAACACATCAGACAATCCTGATAATCTGGCTTATTTGGGCAATATTTCAGGAAGTTTCGAAAGTAACTATGTACTTGGAGAAACAGCCGCAAAAGGCGGTGCTATTTACAATTCAAAAGGTATAATAGATTCTATTGAAGCCGATTTTATTGATAACTATGCTCAATCAACAGGTTCCGGAGCTTTTGGCGGTGCAGTTTATAACAATATTGATGCTGAAATAGTATCAATTAACGGTACATTCACACGCAACCACATCACCCCGAAAAGTAATTATGCGTACGGCGGTTCTATCTATAACGCAGGTATAATTGATGAGATAAAAGGGACATTTGAAGGAAACTATATAAATACAACTATCAGCGGTATGGGCGGAGCGATTGCAAACGGTTTAAAAACGAATTCCGTAACGGAATCAGGGTTAATAGGTCTGATAGAAGCTGATTTCTACGGCAATTATGTTATATCAACAAGTGATGTTCACGGAGGAGCAATTCAAAATGGCGGAAGTGAAATAACCACAATAAACGGTGATTTTTTGGAAAACTATACACAATCCTCAAACAATCACTCATATGGCGGTGCGATTGCAAACAGAAGAAACGGTAAAATAAGCAGCATTTCAGGTGTTTTTGATGATAACCATGTTATTAACAGCGCAAATTATTCTGCTACCGGCAATAAAAATGCTCATGGCGGCGCGATTGCAAATTATCAGGATACATCAACTATATCTTATATAGAAGGAACTTTCACAAATAACTATGCACTGGCGCAGAATAATGCCGCAAAAGGCGGTGCGATTTATAACGCAACAGAGAATGCTACAATAGATGAGATTTCGGCAGCATTTGATAATAATTCAGCCGAGGGCGCAACAGGTGCATACGGCGGTGCGATATTTAACAGTACAGGTACCGCAACAAAAGCAAGAATCGGCTCTATCACAGGTGATTTTAACGGGAATCATTCAATAATCATAGACAGCTCTATAGATGCCGTTAAAGAAGCTTTTGGCGGTGCGATATACAACGCAAATACAACAACCGGTGCAAATAATATAGCGCATATAGGAGATATCTCAGGCAGTTTCACTGATAACTATGTCATAGGCAATATTGCACAAGGCGGAGCAATCTATAATTCTAAAGCCATTATAGATTCAATAGTGGCTGATTTCTCCGGAAACTGTACAAATTCTTATACAGATGCACTTGGTGGTGCTATTTACAATAATAATGCTAAAATCGGTTACATAGAAGGAGATTTTGACGGTAATAATTCTCAAATTGCATCAACTCAAGACAGTGCGGATACTATCGGAGCCGGCGGTGCTATCTTTAATATTGACGGAACAATAGGTGATATAACAGGAGATTTTTCAAACAACTACGTTCAAAGCCGTAATAGTAGTGCCGATGGTGGAGCTATAACAAATGTTGGTTCTGTTATAGGTGCTGTTACAGGCGATTTCACAAATAACTACGCAATTGGTTCTGATCAATCTAAAGGCGGCGCTATCTACAATGAAAACGGAGATATTACATTCATTGATGCATCATTTACCAATAACGCATCTTCAGGTATAGGCGGTGCTATTTACAATTATGTTGAAGACCCTTCTGTAAATAGTTCTACAATAAATATAATTGCAGACAGTAAAGATGTAGAATTTACAGGTAATAAATCCTATGCGGAAATCACCGTAAACAGTGATGACTCAATTACGGTTAACGGTGATAACGGGAATGCCGTTTACAATGATCACGGTATTATCAATCTTAATGCTAAAGAAGGAAC
>JAFUUT010000372.1 GCA_017477685.1 bacterium
ATATAAAATAGCTATGCAAGTAAAAGGTTTTATTCCTGATCAAAAAGAAAACCCCAAAGAACTTATTAAATATGTTATGAGTGATGAAAAAATCCTGAAAATAAACAGCAAATTAGAGGAAGAATTTCTAAAAAAATATCCGAATGAATCTCAAGCATTAGTTTTTGCCGCAGTAGAAGCATTTGCACCATTTTTTGAACAAATAAAAAATCTTGATAATCTCGTAAAGCTGTACCAATTCAGCCCATTTACATTATATACTCTATTCTCTGACTTCAAAAAAGATGAAGGAATTAAATATTTTACCGATGAAAGAATCAAATGTATTCCTAAAATATACGATAGAATTACTGCTCGTTGTAATAATTCAGAAATTCAAAATGCGGCATATAATATAGAAAAAAGCTTAAACAATTATGACCCGAGATATCTTAGCCAACAGCTCGGGAAAGACAGAAATCAGTTAGAAGTAATGAATACATATACGATTGCATCAATTGTAAAAAGCGGCAACAGAAATAAAATATTGGAACTTAGGAAAGTAATTATGGAACATCTGAAAAAGCACAATTATGAAGCAAAAGCGATACAAGCAGATGGTTTGCCAAATCTTGTAATGACGGTAGCATTAGAAAAAATAGTTAATCACATCACATCGGAAAACCGTGAAAAGATACAGAAAATACTTCAAGCCAAATAATACAATTAAAGTATAAAAAATCCCGCCCGCATATTTGCGAACGGGATTTTTATACTTTTTAGCAATATTTTGCTCTTTAATCTTTATCCAATTCTTCAACTTCTACAACTTCTTCCTCTCCCATGATTTTCTTTTTGCAACAACGGCATTCCGGTTTTTTATCAAGTTTTTTGTCTGTTTTTTCAATAACTTTTTCAGCACCACTTTCTAATTTCTGGGCAGATTTTTTTATCCCGCGAGCAGTAAAATTAGTTGCTTTTTCAGCACCTCTTACAGTCGCATCTTTTGCCTTCTTACCCCCTTTTTTCAGTGCTTTGCCTGTTTTGTGCGCAGCTTTTGAGGATTTATCTTTCATATATCCTGCGGCCTTTTTTGAACCGCACTTCACATGTTCTACAGCAGATTTTGCGCCGGCTTCTGTTTTGGTAGATACAGTTTCAATAATTTGTTCTGATTTTGTCATTTCCGGAGAAACAACAACCTCAATTTCTTCCGCGCTGCAAACATTGCATGCGGAAATCAATACCCCCATAAACAAAAATAAAATTAATTTTTTCATACTCTTTACTCCTTAATCATAACCATAAGCTATGCTAATATATACAGCATAATTTGTCAATAAAAAAACCGCCTGCTAAAGAGCCGGCGGTTTTTAATACATATATCATTCTAATTTATGCATTTAGCCATATCTTCTTCTGTAACACCTTTCAGTGTCAAGTTTACACGGCCTTTTTCATCAATTTTAACGACTTTTACAACAACTTCCTGACCGATGGCCAAATGAGGTTCAATTGTATCGATTCTTTCATTGCATACTTGAGAAATATGAATCATACCGTCTTTGCCGCCGCCTAATTCGACGAAAGCTCCGATAGGAATAATTCTTACAACTTTTCCTCTTATAACCATGCCGACTTCAGGTTTGAACGTGATGTCATTAATCATCTTCATAGCAATCTTAGCACCTTCTTGGTCATTAGAAGTAATTGTAACAATACCGTTATCTTGAATATCAATTTCTGCACCTGACGCATCAATGATTTCTCTGATTTGTTTTCCGCCAGGCCCGATAACAGCGCCAATATCTTCGACAG
>JAFUUT010000373.1 GCA_017477685.1 bacterium
ATAGACCCTGTCTTTAAAGTTTTAATTACTGGCTGATTAAGTATTTAAGAATTGTCCTTACGCCTACGCCTGTTGCTCCTTTGCAAAATTCTTTGTATGGTTTGTCAATAAATGCAGTGCCTGCGACATCAAGATGCGCCCATTTGACTTTATCTGTTACAAATTCTTTTAAAAACATTCCTGCTGCGGATGTTCCGCCATATCTTGTTCCTGTGTTTTTCATATCCGCAACATCACTGTTCATATTATCCCTAAATTCTTGGTACATAGGCATTTGCCAGAATTTTTCGCCCACGATTTTACCTGTTTCAATAATACTGCGGATAAAATCTTCGTTGTTGCCCATAATTCCTGAAACGGTATTACCTAATGCCACAACGCAAGCGCCTGTCAGGGTCGCAATATCTATAACTTCATCTACTTCTAATTTACAAGCATAACAAAGTGCATCCGCAAGTGTCAAACGTCCTTCGGCATCGGTATTATCAACTTCAATAGTTTTGCCGTTCATAGCTGTTACAATATCACCGGGTTTGTACGAACTTCCCGACGGCATATTTTCACAAGCCGCAATAATACCGTGAACTTCTACATCAGGTCTTATTTTCCCAATGGCTTGCATAACCCCTAAAATCGCTGCAGCACCTGACATATCATCTTTCATGTTTAACATTGAATTTGCAGGCTTAATATCTAAACCTCCGCTATCAAAGCATAGGCCTTTACCGATAATAGCAATTCTTTTTTTAGGGTTTTGCGGTATGTATTTCATATGGATAAATTTAGGAGGTTCAACACTGCCTTTTGCAACAGCCAAATATGCGCCCATACCCATTTCTTCAACTTTTGCGTAATTAAATATTTCTGTTTCTATTCCTTGAATATTTTGAGCAATTTCTGCAAGCTTTGTTGGTGTCGCATAGGCTGCAGGCTCATTTGCAAGATTTCTTGTTAATTTCATAGAGTCTGATACCACAACAGATCTTTCCACAAGTTCTTTATCAATATTTGATAAGTATATTTCATTTACTTTATGCTCTTTTTTGTTTTTGTATTTGTCAAAATGATAATTGCCTATTTCAGCCCCCAAAACCGCAGGGCCGCCATAGTTGTAATCAGTATCAAGAGAAATTGCAACGGTTTTTGCCTTTAGCTCCGAACATTTTTTAATTGCTTTTGCAATATTTTCTCTAACGATGTTGTTATCAATGTTTTCTCTTTTGCCAAAACCTACGGCAATTATTTGTTTTGCCGGATATTCGTTTCTTGTATGGATTGAAAATACCTGACCGCATTTGCCGGTAAAGTCTTCCGGAGCGTACTTATTTACAAGGTCCATTGAAGTATTTTCGCCCTCAAATTTATTAATAATAAGTGCATCACATTGAATATCTTTTGCATTTTCTACAATTTTTACTTCCATATTTTAGTTCTCCTTCTTATGTTTTTGAGTATAACATTGAGTTTTTACATGTGGCAAAAATTTAGTAAAATTAAATATTTTAAAAAATAATACTTTATTATCATTGACATAGTTTTATATTTTATATATTAGAATAACGTAGGGTGTTTATTATTTATTAAGGAGGCAAGTATGTACGTACAAGCAGTCAGTTTTGCGGGAATAAATCCTGCATCAAGTCTTTCGCTGAAAAAATCATCAAATCATTCTGATTCAGCAAGTGTTGCACAGGAAGGGTGCAAATTAAATAATACTCCGGTATCTGTGGTTCTTGCTCAAATGCCGAATGTATCTTTTGGGGCAAAACATTACAATTACGGAAAAGATGATTTTACCCCTTATAACGAGTATGATGGACCTACTCCACCGCAGATTGAGATGGAAAAATACAGACGTTCTATACAAATTCAAAAAGATATAGATGATGAAAATTATCTTGCAGCAATTCGCGGGAAAATTGAACTGGCAAGAATATGCCGCAGTCAGGGGAAAGAGAATGATGCATATATGTTGGAAAATAGTATAAGAGAATTATATAAAGACTTACCAAGATATCAAAGAGGAGATGCTAAATCTATTATAAGTCAGTATAATCATGATATGGCAAAATATATAGATAAAGACACAGGAGTCCAATAATTATTGTATTGTCATGCCGACAAATTGGTTATGTATTTTATAACAAATAAAAGCTGAAGATTTAATCTTCAGCTTTTTAGCATTAAAATTCGATTTTCAATCCTGCTTTGTACGAGCCAAGATATTTGAAGAATAATGTTTTAGGTTTTATCTCATTTAGAGCTTTTAACATATTTGTGTTGCGTATATGACCGTCAAAATTTACTATAAATATATATTCATCAGGATTTGTTCTTGACGGTTGGGATGAGATATATGTCAAATTTATGTTATGTTCTAAGAATATATTCAATATTTTGAGCAAAGCTCCGGGGGTGTGATTTGTGCGGAAAGCAACGGTTGTTTTGTCTTTGCCTGTAGGGGTTGTTTCCATATCCCCTATCAGTACGTATCTTGTGTTGTTGTTTTTATCATCGTGAATATTTTCTTTCAAAATATTCAAAAAGCATTTGTCTGCGATTTTTCTGTTTCCGATAGAAGCATAAGTTAAATTATAATTTCTTAATTCATTAGCTGCTTCATACATCGAAGGGGATTCTATCAGGTTATAATTTCTCGGCAGTTCATTGTTTATAAAATCCTGACATTTAGCGACCAATCTGGGAGTTGCGATAAGTCCGGTTATACTGTATATTTCCGTTGTTCTTGACAATAGGCAATACTCGACAGGCATAACAAGTTCTTCTATAATTCTGATATTTGGGTTTTTGCAAGCTAATAAGCAATCAAAGCTTTCTCTAATTGTACCGTCAAGGGTGTTTTCTATCGGCAAAACTCCGAGGGTATCCGGGTTTTGTGCGACATACTCTACAACCTGTTTGATAGTAGTCAATGGTGTTGTGAAACAATTTAGATTATGTGCATTACAAAACTCATCTGTTGCCATTGAAGAAAAAGATGTTTCAGG
>JAFUUT010000374.1 GCA_017477685.1 bacterium
AAATTTTATCATTAAATAAACAATTATAGTCAACAGTTGTTTTTAAAATATCATTATGTATTATTTCAAGATTTGGAGCATCCAGTTTTTTTAACTCTTTTATCGCTTCTTCATCTAGCTCAACAGCGATAACTTTTTTTGCGTGTTTAATCAGCTGCTCTGTTACAAAACCCACACCCGGACCGATTTCTAATACTGTATCATCAGGAGAAATGTTCGCAAATTCAATTATATCTTGAATAGTTTCTCCATTAATCAGAAAATTTTGTCCAAGACGTTTTTTTGTTCTAAAATATCTAGCCCGTTCAAAGTAATTCATATTACTAATTATAATACAATAAAAAGGCTGATGTGGGAAATTCTTTATCTGTTATTTTATTTATTGTTTATGGTATTATAGTCAAATGAAGGGATAATCAATGGTAAGACTTGAGTCAAACATCTTGGATAGGAGTGAAATATTAAAGCTGTATACAAAAGGGTATACTTATGCTTCGGATTTTAAGATTGGTATGGAGTTCGAGCGGCTTCCAATTTCTTTAACTTCTTACAAGGCGCTTGATTACTGGGGAGATAACGGGGTTTGTGCATTACTCGAAAAATTCGCTCGTAAAAATAATTGGGATTATATAGTCGATCAAAACAACATAATAGGGCTTGCCAAAGGCCACGATACAATTACTTTGGAACCGGGTTCCCAAATAGAGATAAGTACAAAGCCGGAACGGACTATATTTGCACTGAAAAATAAAATCGATAATTTGAATTCACATCTTGCTGAAATTCTGTATAATTCTGATATTAAGCTTTTGGAATATGGGGTATCTCCTTATTCTACTTTCAAATCCATACATCTTATTCCGAAACGCAGATATAAAATAATGGCAAATTATCTGTGGGGAATTTTAGCAGATGTGATGATGAGAGAAACCGCAGGGATTCAGTGCTGTATTGATTTTAAATCAGAAGAAGATGCAATGAGAAAATTTAAACTTGCGAATAAATTGGCGCCGTTTATGACTGCTATGTTTGCAAATTCTCCGATAAGGGGCGGCGTTGATACGGGATACAAGTCTTTTAGAGCTTTGAGCTGGATTAATACCGACAATGACAGGTGCGGTTTTGCAGGAAAGATAAGCGAAGAATTTTCTTTTGAAGATTATATTGATTGTATAATGAAAACTCCGATGATATTCATTCAAAGAGATAAAATGCCGATAGAAATAAACGGTAATATCACTTTTGAAGAATTTATGAATGGCGGGTATGAGGGGTATTTCCCTATGATTGAGGATTATGAGCTTCAGGCAAATTTGTGCTTCCCTGAGGTAAGGCTGAGGAATTTTATTGAAATTCGTAATCACGATTGTGTTGGCGGTGATTTGAAATATGCTATTCTTGCAATATACAAAGGTATATTCTATGACAATTCGGCTATGGATGAATGTGAAAATTTGCTGGCTTCTTTGCAATATAGAGATTTTTCCGAACTAAGGTATAGTGTGCCTAAAAGAGGACTTCAAACTCCGATTAAAAAAGCTCTGGTATTGGATTATGCAAAGGAAATATTACATATTGCGGAAAAATCTTTAAAAGAGTCGCAAACAGGTGAAGAATTCTTCCTTAATTCTATTAAAGAGTTTACATTGAAAGGTAAT
Source organism: bacterium (assembly GCA_017477685.1). Taxonomy (GTDB): domain Bacteria; phylum Cyanobacteriota; class Vampirovibrionia; order Gastranaerophilales; family Gastranaerophilaceae; genus Zag111. The sequence goes on from JAFUUT010000374.1 coordinate 1,659, forward strand.
TCGCCTGCGGACATAATTATAAAAAAATGGAACGGATCTTGGAACAAGGATTTGCGTAAAATGATTAAATATTTGTCGCAAATGTCTGAGTGCTAACTTTACATAGTGCTAAATATATTATAAAATAAGCCTGAAAGAGAGAGGTATATTATGGAAAATATATGGGATAAATATGCAAAAGTTTTAGTTGATTATTCTACCAATGTTCAAAAAGGTGAACTTGTTGTTATAAGTACATCTTCTATTAAATCAAAAGATCTTGTCAGGGCTATTTATAAAAGGGTATTGCAAAAAGGTGCAAATCCTGTTTTGCGTACGGGCTTTGGCGATATGGCAGAAATTTTTATGAAATATGCCTCTGATGAACAGTTAGATTATGTTGACCCTATGACAAAATTAGAATATGAAAAGGCTGATGTATTTATCTCATTGGGTGCTCCGTTGAATACAAAAGCAATGGCAAAAGCTGATTTAAACAAAATGTCACGCAGAGGCAAGGCTACAAAACCTCTTTCTGAATTGATGCTTTCTCGTGCGGCAAAGGGAGAGTTAAAATGGGTTATCGCTGATGTTCCGACTCATGCGCTTGCTCAGGAAGCCAATATGTCTTTAGATGAATATACGGAGTTTTTATTCAAATCTTGCTATTTAGATTTAGAGGATCCTGTTGCAAAATTAAAAGAGTTAGATATAGAACAAACTCGCTGGGCAGAGTATTTAAACGGTGTTAAAGAACTTCGTATAGTCGGAGATAAAACAGATATTACATTTAACGTAGAAGGCAGAAAATGGATCAGCTGTTCGGGGTTGAACAATTATCCTGATGGCGAGGTGTTTACTTCTCCTGTTGAAGACGGTATAAATGGTGAAATATTCTTTGATTTCCCTCAAAATTATCGCGGTAACAGTGCAAAAGATGTTCATTTACGGATAGAAAAGGGTCAAGTTGTAAAAGCTGAAGCGTCTTCAGGACAGGAATTTTTAGAAGCGATGCTTAATATGGATGAAGGTTCTCGCGGTATAGGTGAAATTGCATTCGGTACAAATTTTGAAGTACAGGATGTTACAGGTAATATTCTTTTCGATGAAAAAATCGGAGGAGCTATTCATATGGCAGTTGGGGCTTCTTATCCTGAAACCGGTGGGAAAAACGTATCAGGACTTCATTGGGATATGATTAAAAATATGAAAAATGGCGGAAAGGCTTATGCTGACGGTAAGCTTATTTATGAAAACGGCAGATTTATTATATAAATATGAAAAAAATTAGAGTAAAATGTCCTGCAAAAATAAATTTGAATTTGAAGGTACTTGGGAAAAGACCTGACGGATTTCATAATATTGAGAGTATTATGCAAACGATAAGTTTGTATGATTATTTGGATATTTGTGCAGAAGAAAGCGGTGAAAATATAATAACTTTGTCGGGAAATAGTCCGCAGATTCCTTATAACGAACATAATCTTGTTTATAAGGCTGCAGAATTATATCTTTCTGAGGCAAGGTTAAGTAATAAGAAGATAACTATAAATATAGAAAAAAATATCCCTGTTGCTGCAGGGCTTGCAGGCGGGAGTACCGATGCTGCCGGAACTTTGTACGGCTTAAACAAAATATTTAAATGTTTTGATAATGAGAAATTGCATTTATTGTGTGCTGCTTTAGGTTCTGATTTGAATGTATGTCTTATGGGAGGCAGAATTTTAGCAAAAGGCAGGGGCGAAATAATCGAACCATACAAATTTGAGCCGTTTAGTGTGAGTCTTATAAAACCGTTAGGTCTTGGTATCAGCGCAAAAGAGGCTTATACAAAGTTCTCATATAAGATTGAAAATAATATTGATGTTGAAAGGCGTTCGGAATTTGAAAACGATTTGGAGTGGGCGATAATCAAAGATTATCCTCAGCTTTTAAAAAT
>JAFUUT010000375.1 GCA_017477685.1 bacterium
CATCAGTTAATTTGTACGGGCAGGCAAAAGCTCTTTCTTTTTCTTCTTTTTTGTATGTATCAATTTGTGCAAGTATGGGTTTTAGCCTGTAGTCAGATGAATAATATCCAAAACTTTTCAGGATAAGCTCCTTTGCCTCATCAAGAGAAAACCTTTGTAATAAGTTCAAGACCATTGAATAGCTTGGAGAAAATTTACTTTCTAATGGATTTGAACTGCTTTGAACAAGCTGTGCAACTTCTTCAGGGCTTTGGAAAGATGTGCCGATAACTGTTACGTAACCGACTTCATCCATTCCTCGGCGTCCTGCTCGCCCTGACATTTGTAAAAATTCATTTGCCGTAAGCATTCTGTGTCCGGAATCGGTTCTTTTGCTTACAGAGCTTATGACAGTTGAGCGTGCCGGCATGTTTATTCCGGCTGCAAGTGTTTCTGTTGCAAATACCACTTTTATCAACCCTTGTTGGAATAATTTTTCTACCAAATTTTTCCACGCGGGCAAAAGTCCTGCATGGTGTGATGCTACTCCTTGTACAAGGTAATCAATATTTTTATTCCCGTATAAATGCGGGTTTTCTGCTATAAAATCGTCTATAAATTGTCTTATTTTTAGTTGTTCTTCTTTTGTATTTAATTCAAGTCCTGAACATTTTTCCATTTGCTCGTCGCATTTTTTGCGAGAGAATGTAAAATATATTGCAGGAAGCATATTTTGTTGTGCAAGGTTTGCGATGATTTGTCTTACGTACGACTTTTTACGTTTATCTCTGCCTTTGTTCCATTGCGGTTTTTCCGGGCGGATTTTATTATTTAGCTGACCGCTTGGGGTTAATAACGGTAATAATTTAAACGGCTGAGAAGAATCAAAGTAATAAAATCTTAAAGGGACAGGACGAAAATCGGTATTTACAAGTTTTGTTTTTGAGTGTACCGTATTTATCCAATCTGTTAGTTCCTGACAATTGGCAACTGTTGCGGAGAGCGCAATTATTTGAATATTTGTAGGGCAGTAGATTATACTTTCTTCCCAGACGGTTCCTCTTTGCTCGTCATTCATATAGTGAACTTCGTCTAACACTACGTATTTAACGTTTTTCAAATTATCTGCGACAGCACCGAAATTTGTTCCGTATAGCATATTGCGGAAAACTTCGGTTGTCATAATAACAATTTGCGCGTTACGGTTTATTGAGGTGTCTCCTGTCAAAAGCCCGACATTATCCTGACCGTATTGTTCGCAAAAATCATAAAACTTTTGATTTGATAATGCTTTAAGGGGGGTCGTATAAAAAATGCGAACTCCTTCTTTTAGTGCATTATTTATTGCGTGCTGCGCGATTACGGTTTTGCCGGCGCCTGTAGGAGCGCAAACTACAACACTTTCTCCGTTATCAATTACTTCGCATGCCTCTTTTTGAAAATCGTCTAACTCAAATGGAAATTCACTCATAATAATTTTCTCTACCTATTCTTTTACCATTATGTGCGAAATTAAAAAAAATGTAAACAATTGTTACCATTTTTAGCAAAAAAAAATTTGTTCGGGTTTTATATTGTTAAGTAGTGTGAGAATAAAAGAGGTATTTTATGAAAGTAAATCTAAATACATATTCTGTGGCTCAAAAAGTTCAACCTGCGTTTGGCAAAATGCAAGTTACTCTGAGAGCTGAAAATGTAATAAATTCCGAGTTGGATGCTGAAGATAGAAAACATTTCGAACATATTGTTAACGCTTGTAAAGACGATGAACTTGTAGATATTAAATTGTATGGAGATACAAGATTTTTTAGTAAGAAACCGTATCTATATGCTATTGTTGAAGATAATTACAATAATATTGATAATTGGCATTTAGACAGTAAAAAATATAATCAAAGGCAATTTGAATCTGTAATGAATTTTGTTCAAAGGGTTGTAAAGAAAAAGGAAAAGAGGGCCGAA
>JAFUUT010000376.1 GCA_017477685.1 bacterium
CTACAAAAATGCAACTAAATCAGGCTGGGTTGAATAATAAAAATTTTATCATTTGCTCGTTTTTATAAAGGGATAAGTATGAAAAAAATAAAAATACCTAAACAAGTCGGGTGGTTAATACCGGGATTACAAGTTAAAAGATGGTTTGCAATGATTTTTGCAGGCACTGTTTTGATGACTATCGGTATTCTGATTTTGATTGATATAAAACCTATTTTTTATACAATGCAATTTATCAGCAAAATAGCCACAAAAATTTCAACGGAATGGCTGGCATTTGCTATTGTAATGTTTGGAGCCGCACTTTTTTTCAAAGGTTGGAGAAAAACAAATCTTTCTATATTAGATATTGAAGATGACAGAGATAGGGATATACTTTTAGAAAATTTATTCCGCAGGAGAAAGCTGAATAGAGGACCAAGAATAGTTGCCGTTGGAGGCGGAACAGGTTTATCAATGCTTTTAAGCGGAATTAAAAATATTACAAATAACATTACTGCGGTTGTAAGTGTCGGAGATGACGGAGTAAGTTCAGGACGTCTCAGAGAATCTTTGGATATATTACCTCCCGGAGATATCAGACACTGTATGACAGCTTTAGCTGATGATGAAGATTTGGTGACAAAATTATTCAAATATCGTTTTAAAAACGGAGAAGGACTTGAAGGACACAGTTTTGGGAATTTGTTTCTTACTGCGATGTGTGCAATAACAGGAGATATGGCATCAGCTGTTAAAGCCAGCGCAAATGTTATCTCTATAAGAGGAAGAGTCCTGCCTTCAACACTTGATGATATGAAACTTGTTGCAGAAATGGAAGACGGCAGAATTGTTCATGGAGAATCTACTATCCCTGAAGCCGGAGGAAAAATAAAAAGACTATTTTCCGAACCTTCAGATTGCAAAGCTCTGCCTGAAGTAATCGATGCAATTAAAAATGCCGAATTAATAATTCTGGGTCCGGGAAGTCTTTATACAAGCGTAATTCCTAATCTTTTAATTAAAGAAATTTCTGAAGAAATAGAAAAATCAAAAGCTAAAAAGATTTATGTTTGTAATATTATGTCACAACCGGGAGAAACAGACGGGTATACCGTTTCTGACCACTTAAAAGCATTAATAAACCATTCCGGCGTTAAAAAGATTGTGGATACGGTATTGGTCAATAATTATATACCTGAAAATTTGGCTGATAAATATCAAAAATCGGGTTCTTATCCTATAAAGGTTGATTTAGCGGAAATTAAAAAATTAGGAATCAAAGTTTACGCTAAAAATCTTGTAGAGCCTGACAAAAACGGCCTTGTCAGACACAGTTCAAGTAAAGTCGCAAGAAACATATATTATTGGTTCAAAAAATCATAATTAGAATTAAAGGAATTGTTATATTATGAGCAAAATTACGGTAAGAACAATAAAAAAATTAAAAGAGAACAATGAAAAATTCTCAATGCTCACGGCATATGATTATTCTACGGCAAAATATATAGATAGGGCAGGTATTGATATAATTTTAATAGGCGATAGTCTTGCAATGGTTGC
>JAFUUT010000377.1 GCA_017477685.1 bacterium
GTTCCTGTCCCCCTATTATTATGATTGGAAGAAACATCAATAAAAGACCGCCGACAAATCCGCCAAATACTATAAGTGCTGCCGTATTTCTGTTGCATTTTTTTTCTAACTTATCAACTATCGGATTTAATGCGCAAGCTATAACATAAGTTACAAAAAGCATTAAAGCGATATCTGTGATTGTATATAGACAGATAATATAAATAATAATCCCAAACAAAAATATAATATTTTGAGAATTGCCAAATTTATCCAGTAACTTTTCCATAGTTAACAACTCCTGTTCCTGTGTTCTTTCACTATACAATCACACAAAATTTCCATATGCAATGTTTTTTTACAATCTTTTAATAATTGTGTTTATGTAATAGTATGTTTACATGAAAAAGATTTTTGGAATAGTATTTTTATTTTTATTATTATCAGTATTTGTTTTATATATGGGAGTTGTATTTTTGTTGCCGCAAGTAATAAACAGTGATGCGGCAATAAAAAAATTGGAGACATTTATTTTACATAAATCAGGCATGAATACGAATATTGAAGGATTAGAATTAAAAGTATCTCCAAAATTAAATTTTATTTTGAATATTGATAGTGTCAATTCCAAAAGTAACAATGTTTCGGTTTTCAATCTTGAGAAATTTTCTCTTAGTTATAAATTACCCCAAAACCGTTTAATATCAATTAATGCAGACAATATATATATTGACGGGCAAGTATTGAAACAATTACAAGAAAATTCGCACAAAAAACACGAAACTAAATTTAATCTTGGCAAATGTCCGGAAATTCACATCAACAAGGTTACTTATAAATCAGATTTAATAAGTGCTTATGCCAAAAATATTGAAGCAGAAAAAGGTATTATACGATTAGAGGCTGACGTGCAGACTCAGCATTTAAAAGAAATGATAAAATTAGGTTATTCCGGTTCTTTGCAGATTGAAGAAAATAATCTTAAGGCAAATCAATTTGAAATAAAATTAGGGAATTCACATTTATATGCAAACGGTTATTTAATCAACAAAGACAAGACTTTTGATTTTATATTAAAAGGAGAAAAGCTTCCTGTTGCTGAAATTATGCCAATAATATTGCACCTTCAGAAATCTCAAGATCCGACTAAAAAATTTATTGAAAATTTTAAAAACTTTAAGGGGATTGTAAATGTAAATTTGAAATTTAATAAAGAGGGCATTTGGGGAACCTGCATTGCAAATAATCTCGGGGCGAATGCAGTATGGTTTGATATTCCGTTATATTTCAGAGAGGCTGTTTTCAATTTTAGGGGACAAAAAATTGACTCGATTGCGGAAGGTATTTTAGGAAAAGAGAAAGTTATACATACGCTTAATATGACAGATTTATTAACTCCTCAAAGAAAAGCTGTCGGAACAATGAAAACAACAATTACTAAAAAATTCGATTATGTTCCGAACCTAACTGTTCTAAATACTGTTAATATCAGTTTAGTTTATAAAATAAAAGATAAAAAGCCTGATGTATATTACAATATAGACATTCCGCAAAATAGTGATTTGGTTTATAATTCATTTTATTTAGGGTTAAGAGATTATCAAAGAAAAATATATGGCAACACCTTTAAAGATAATAATAATTTGTATATAAAAAAATACAAATATTCTTATTCAGACTCCGGCAAAGAAAATGTTATCTTATTCGGAGATGGTTTATTTTTAAAAAATATAGATAAAATTGACCCTGACAAATTTGTCCTTCAGTACATAACTTGTCATACAAACGGATATGCTCCGATTTCTGTAACGGGTTCATTCGGCGAAAAAGTAAGAGGCGGTGAATTCAAGGGTGATTTAAAATATGATTTTAAAAATAATCAGGTGCTTGGAACTTTTGATATTGTAAAAGCAAGGCATCAGAAATTTCATATTGAAAATGCACACATCGTATCCCAAAATGGCATATTTAATGTGACATCAAACGGATTTTTTAATGGCGAAAAATATTCAGCGGAACTAAATCTTAAAAATAATATATACGGTGAAACATTAATTTATGATATGAAACTTTTCCTGGATAAATTGATTTTTGAAACTAAGCCTAATGCTGCAAATAAACCAAAAATGAAATTAAGTCCTGAAGATTTAACAAAAAAAGTGCAAAATACAGATATAACGGTTAATAATTTGGAAATTTTAATAAACGAGATTAAACGAGAGAATTTTATTCTAAAGAATGTTAAATTAATAGGCGGCCTTAAGAATAATATATTTGATTTTAAAATGAGTGATTTAAATTTTGCGGATGGAATAATTAATGCCGGAGGAATTTATAATTTTGCTCAAAACACTTCGCAAATATCATTTGAGGCAAAAAATATCAATTCGAATAAGGCAGCGGAGATGACGCTTAATCTTAAAGATCAAATCGAAGGTATTGCCAATGCAAAAGTCGATATTAGCGCAAAAGAGATGTTTAGATTTTTAGATGCTCATTGTATGTTTGAGGTAAAAGAAGGATTTTTACCGAAACTTGGCGATAAAGAATTTATGATGAAAAATTCGAAATACAAGTTATCGCAAATAACAAACTTTGATTTAACGCAAAAAGATCTTATGAAGGATGATATAAAAGGTACTTTTGATGTTCATAATGCGGAAATAAAAAATATAAACTTGACAACGTGGCATGCGTTATCTGCAGTATTCTTAGAGGGTAATTATGATATGGAAAAACAGTATGCAGATTTGCAGATGTTTTGGCACTATAGTAAAGAAGCTCCAAAAGGTATAAGAATATTTGGAGTTCCGTTAAGGTTGATTTTGAAAGTAGTATTCAGACCGGAAAAAACAAAAGAATTATATAGATCTAAGTTGTCCCAAATACCCAAAATTGATGCAGACGAAAAGCATTCAAGATATTACAGAATTCATTTATCCGGTGATATTAACAATAATAAAACGAATTTGGAACTAAAAGAAATCAGATAGAAGTCGGTGTAAAAACTCAAGTCTGCAGCTCAGGCATTTGCCTGACGTAATTTGTTGTCAGGCTGAAAGCCTGACCTACATTCTTTGTCTGTATAAACTTTTCCAAAGTTAGTTCTATCTATAGAAGAAATTGCTTGTAACCTCATTTTTATCCTCCTTTATGCAAGATTAAAACCTAAAAATAAAAATTTTTGTTATTTAATTTTCTTGCCTGTAACATAAATTTACACTAAGAGGATATATATTGTTATATCCTCTGTTATATTATAGAATATATTTACAATTTACGACTTGCGGGTACAATTATGCGAATATACAATATAAACAACTATCAAC
>JAFUUT010000022.1 GCA_017477685.1 bacterium
AAATTCAACAAAAATGGTAGAAAATTCAGATAAAAATTTAATAAATCCTAATTGGGCTCAACACGGGTATATACAAGTTTATACAGGTAACGGCAAAGGCAAAACTACCGCATCTTTAGGACTTGCAATGAGAGCTCTCGGGCGAGACTGGAAAGTACTTATTATAATGTTCACAAAAGGCGGAGACGACTATGGTGAATTGAATTCATTCAGAGAATTATCGCCCAAAATATCCTCAAATCTCAATATCATACAAGCAGGTCTGGACCGGATAGTCTATTTTGGCAACCAGAACGAAGACGATTATAAAGAAATTAAAAAAGGGTGGGAATTAGCCAAAAAAGCAATTACAAATCGGGAATATCAACTAATAATCCTAGATGAAGCAAATATTGCAATTGATTTAGGGATTTTGGATGTTGATGAGGTGGTAGAAGTCCTAAAAAATAAACCTGACGAAATGGAGATTGTTTTAACAGGACGAAACGCCCATCCTAAAATAATTGAAATTGCCCATCTTGTTTCAGAAATCAACCCTGTAAAACATTATTGGGATACAGGAATTGCAGCACGCAAAGGAATAGAATATTAAGATTTAACCTTGCAAAAACTTTGGAATAATTTCAAAGTAATCACCCACAATTCCTACATCCGCAATCTCGAATATTTGCGCATCGGGGTCTTTATTTATAGCAATAATACGTTCGGAATTTTCCATTCCAACAGTATGTTGAATTGCGCCTGATATTCCGCAAGCGATATAAAGTTTCGGGCGAACTGTCTTTCCGGTCTGACCTATTTGAACAGATTTTGAAGCTAAACCGGCTTCAACCGCAGGACGGGAAGCCGCAATCTCACCGCCTATAGAATCCGCAAAATCTTTCAGCAGCCTGAAGCCTTGCTCATTTTTTAAACCCATTCCGCCTGCTACAATAATTTGAGCATTATCTAAATTGTTGATTTCCGTTTCTATCGTCTTTTTGAAATCAATAATTTCAACATTATTCGCCACACCGTCTAAATTGACCTCAAGCGGAACAAACTCTGTATTTACGTAATCATCTATGCTACCGACTTTGAACACATTTGGTCTTACAGTTGCCATCTGAGGGTAATTTTTACACAAAATAGTAGCCATTAACTCTCCGCCAAAAGTCGGACGCGTAGCTGCGAGTTTACCATTTTCATTGATATCCAAATCTACACAGTCAGCAGTTAAACCAGTATGTAATGCACCTGAAACCCTTGGGGCAAGATCTCTGCCTTGATTTGTTGCACCGATTAATAAGATTTCCGGTTTCACCTGCCCTACCAAATCTACAATCAGCTTTGAATAATATATAGTCGAATATTCCTTTAATCGTTTGTCATCATAATAATATACCTTATTAACTCCCATATTTTTAAAGGATTCTTCAAGACCTTCAATCTTTTTAGGATTGGTAAAAATTACTGCATTAACATCAACTCCGTTTAATTTTTCGGATAACATTTTTGCTTTGTCTAAAAGCTCATAAAAAACAGTATGAATATAATTTTCACGTGTCAATTGTGCATATATTAAAATTCCGGAATAATCTTGGTCAGGCATCTTTTCCCTCCTCTTGAGCAACAGAAGCCCCCATAACACATTCGCCGCAACCGTATTCTTTTACTTTATCCCGTAACAAATCTACACTTTCACCAACAGATAATTCGTATTTTTGGCTGTTATGCTTTGATTGATTTCTGTATGCACGGCTTACATACGTTGGAGAGCCTTTTAAACCTACCTGAGCATCACTCAAACCCAGATCTTCCAGTGTTAAAACCGGTATATCAACTTTAGATGCCAGTTTTATACCATTAATCATCGGACGCCTAGGCTCAAATGTATCTTGCAAAACACAGATTAATGCAGGATATTTAACCTTTACGGTTTCTATTCCGTCATCTAACTCTCTTTTCAAAACAATTGATTTATTGTCCGCTTTTTCAAATGATTTTACATAAGTAACTTGAGGCACTCCCAAATTACCTGCAATAGAAGGTCCTGTCTGCGCAGTATCACCATCCACCGCAAATTGACCGCATATAATTAAATCAAAATCCGGTAAAACCTTTTTTATAGCTGCCGCAATAGTTTTGCCTGTTGCATATGTATCTGCTCCGGCAAATTTTCTGTCAGATATTAAAACACCATTATCCACACCGATTGAAATTAGTTTACGCAGCATATCCTGCGCTTGATTTGGCCCCATAGTAAACGCAGTAATCTCTGCATCTTTTAACTTTTCAGCGATTGAAAGAGCCAATTCGGCAGCATAGATATCATAAGGATTTATAACACTTTCAACACCTTCTCTTTGCATGGTATTGTTTTCAGTCCATCTGATATTTGTCGTATCCGGAACTTGTTTAACACATAAAGCAATTTTCAAAATAACATTTACCCCTTATTTTGTCTTTTGTTTTTGGTTGGCATCTAAAAGAGCATTGTATCCCATTAAATACATTGCGCATTTTTTTACGCTTGGAACATACCATGCACATTGGCTCTGGCTGCAAACCATATCGATACCTGTACCTACACTCATCAACGGGCATTTTGGAATAACTTTGTCTATCATAGTACCTCCTACATTTTATTTCTTTATTTTAGTAAATTACAACCCTCATCACGCTTACGTTCTTGATCTTTATAAATTTTAGTACGATTTATAACTTCATCAAAATCAATCTCATGCGCATTAAAATCAGGACCGTCAACACAAGCAAATTTTGTTTCTCCGCCGACAGTCAATCTGCAAGCACCGCACATGCCTGTACCATCAACCATAATAGGGTTCATACTCGCTTCAGTATATATACCCTTCTCTCGGGTTAAATCCGCAACAGCCTTCATCATAGGCATAGGCCCGACAGCAATAACATAATCG
>JAFUUT010000378.1 GCA_017477685.1 bacterium
CCTCTTTGCACCAATACATTAACAGCATCGTATACAGTTTTCATACTGGCTTTTAAATACTTTGTAAGCACCATATTTGAAGGAATTCTGTCACCAACCTTTAAATTGGTATTTATATAATTTTCTAAATCTTTTACAACCATATCTACAAGAGTTGTCGTATTTTTAGGGGCAGAAGTTCCAAGAGGGAAATTTAAAGTTTTTACCGCCCAACCCGTATCGGACGCATTCTTACATCTGTACTCCAATATATTGCGTGTCGCTAAATAATCCAACGCAGTTCTTGTAGTATTCAACGGGAAACCAACGATTATAGATACCGTCTTTACGGAAGGCAAAACTTCTCCGACCCTGAAATTATCTGTTTTTATATATCTTTTTATGGCTTCTATCGCCAAATCACGCTTTGAAGTAAGTTTTCTAAAGGAATTTGCTGACTGCTTATAATCTCTTACAACAGTTCCGATACATTGTTTTGATTCAACATACCCCAAATCTTCAACACGCCTGATGGCATTTTGCATTGTGCCGATACTTACGCCTAAAACGTACGCGAATTCAGCCTTTGAAGGAAGAACATCATTTACGTGTATTTCTCCTTTTGATAAAGCGCTCTTGATATATTGAGATAACCAGTTAGAAATCACAACAACCTTCGGCTCCGAAGAATTCTTCAAATCCGGCAAAGGAACATTTATATCCGACATCGTTATTTTTGAAAAATCTGATTTCTTAGGAAAAATATATTCGTTCATAACTTTCTACCTTCTTTCATGTTTAATGTTATATTATCTATAAAAAAACATCAACATACTTTTTTTTGCTATTATTAACTAAAATTAATCAAAAAAAAACCCTTTCTTTTGGAAAGAGTTTGGAATCTTTTTCAATTCCTCGTGTGTAGAAGGTTAGTGTGTAGTAGGTAGTGTATAGTTTATGTCTCGTGTTTATTTCGAAATTATTATTTGCTTATTGCTTACATATTAATAAAGTATTTTTAGAGTATATAATTGCTATATCTTTATTATTTTGTTACATTAGTTTACAAAAACATTAAAACGCAATAAACATCACGAAAAACGGTATTTAGAAAAATACTCTAAATACCGTTAATATAAATATTTTTTGACTCGGATAATTAATACACATCCTGTACATCTTTCATATCAACAATATCTGCATTATTTGCGAATGTATAATATAATTTTTCCTGGTACTGTGATCTGTCAACAATTGGATTACGTCTAGGATTGTAATCAGACATAATGCAATAATCTATATAATCTTGTCCGGTTAATAATAATAAACGGTCTAAATGGGGGTCTTCAAGTACTATACGATCACTATGTCTCACAAGCCCATCACCCATTTGTTTGTAGATTCTTGATTTTTGTGCTTCATTGCGAAAATCATACAAGTATCGGCCTGTAAAGGCTTGACTATTTGAAAAATTAACATTCATAAATTTTTCCTTTCTGCATTATATTTGTTTACACTTCACTATGTATGTAAAACAAATAAAGTTTTGGAATTGACTAATTTTTTTACGAATTTTACAAAAATTAATATTTTGATTAAATAGTATATATACTTCAATGTTACAAACCATATTCTTTGTAGTATCATAGAACTATGGAAAAAGAATGTTTATTTAGCGGGAAAAAAGTTTTAGTCGGACCGGATTCAGGTTCTGATAACTACATAATGGCAATAGAGTCAAGCTGTGATGAAACAGCCTGCGCAATTGTCAAAAACGGCAGAGAAGTTATCGCAAATATTGTGGCTTCTCAAATAAAAACACACGAAAAATTCGGCGGAGTTATTCCTGAAATTGCGGCAAGAGAACATATGGAAGCAATCAACATTGTTGTTGAAGAAGCTTTTGAGCAGTCAGGACTAAAGCCAGATGATATCACCGCATTTGCAGGAACAGTCGGGCCCGGTCTTGTAGGGTGTTTACTTGTAGGTTTGAATGCTGCAAAATCTCTTGCACTTGTTCACGACAAGCCATTTATCGGGGTTAATCATCTCAATGCACATCTTTGCGCAAATTATATTGATACGGATTTAAAACCTCCGTTTTTAGCACTGCTTGTCAGCGGCGGCCACACTCAAATTATTGATGTAGAATCCTATTCAAAACAAACAATTCTTGGAGAAACTATTGATGATGCGGTGGGAGAAGCTTATGACAAAGTTGCAAGACTAATCGGGCTTCCGTATCCGGGCGGTCCAAAGTTGGACAAGCTCGCTCAAACAGGTAATCCTAACGCTTATGAATTACCGATTTCACGAGTTGAAGGGTATAATTTTAGCTTTAGCGGTTTGAAAACCGCCGTTCTCAGACTGGTAAAAAAATTAAAAGAAGAAAATAACGGTGAACTCTCAGAAACGCAAATCAATGATATTTGCGCAAGTTTCCAGGAATGTGTATCAAAAACATTAGCTAAAAAACTTAAAAAAGCCTCAGAAGAAAGAGGATACAAACAAGTCGTCATAGCAGGCGGAGTGGCAGCAAACTCTGAAATAAGACGGAAGGTTTTTGATTTTGAAAAAGACGGATACAGAGTAAATGCTCCTGCGATGAAATACTGTACGGATAATGCTTCTATGGTCGCATCCTGCGCATATTTTAATACCAATACTTTTGACGATGCAGATGTGGAAGTTTTCTCAAGAGCTTAATATTTTTTAATAACTATATTCGTAAATAGCAAATTTTGTTTTTACGTGTTTTTAAACATTTGAAAAGTTAGTAAACAATATGGAGTAAAATTATGAGTAAAATAAGACAAGTATATAACTTCATGAGAATGCCGTCAAAAGTTCTTGAAGAAAGGATGAGAGGTGTTATCCTCGGAAACAATTGCACTTTTTCAAACACTAAAGGAATTAAATTGAATGAACAATTGTCAGAGATACTGAATTGTCGTGATATGAGCACACTTGACAATTTCGCAAAACATGAAGATACATTCATTCACTTTTCTCCGTATACAGAAAATTCTCTTTCAATAACCGTTAAAAGAGGGGAATATAAGCCTCAAATAGGAAATATTGTTATGGTTAAAGGAGAAAAAACATCTGATTTTATGCATAAAATGTATGAAAAAATAGAAGAACTTATGCTTGTAAAAACAATGGGCGTAAAAACAGGAACAAAAAAATCATTAGTGCAAGAAATTATTTCGCGCATAGGACAATCAGCGCAAGCATTTAAAATGAGCACTATTGAAAAATATCTCGCTACAAAAGGAGATAATAAACTAAAACAAGCATTGAGCAATGCATATTATCCTGAATTACACAGATAAAGGCATTTTTGACATTATAAAATCTGAGATATCACTTTCTAAATGACAGCCGAAGTGATTGTTAATTTCTTTGATGAAATAACAAGGACTTGTTACGTTTATTTCTATAATTTGACCGTCAATAACATCAAGCCCCGCCATATATATCCCCATAGAGTTTAGTTTTTTAGCAACTGGAGAAAATTTTTCTATCTCTTCATCTGATAATACCGCTTTGTGAATATTAGAATCATTATGCTCACAGAATTTAAAATCATTGTTGCTTGGAGATTTCTGCACACAATACGGCAAAATCTTTTCACCTAAAAATAAAACTCTTTTATCTCCATAAA
>JAFUUT010000379.1 GCA_017477685.1 bacterium
TGTAAATGTGGTGTCGCCTTTGCTTGTAACTGAACCGTTGACATTGAGCCCTTTAGCTCCGCCCTCATAGTTATGAATGCTTGCAGTTCCTTCGTTTTGGACGATACCGCCAATATTCAAACCGTTTGCCCCGTAGTTATTCATCTCTAATCCATTGGATTTGATGTTGTATCTGTTTCCAGATATGCTTGTATCGCTGCCTGCCATTACATTCAAGCCGCCAGCGCCATAGTTATTAAATGTAGCTTTGCTTCCTGTTTCAACTTGACCTGCGACATTTAACCCGTCAACGCCGCTTGCATAGTTTGTAAATGTTGCACTGCCTGAAGTTGTAAATTTCCCTGTCTGTGCAATATTTAAACCTGCAGTATCAGTGTATGCGGTCTGTGAATAGCCATTAATTACTTCGGCATTACCGGTGTGATTTACTGTTCCGGATATATTTAATCCCTGGTTGCCTGTGTTTTGAATTTTTAGTGTATCTGTTGCATTAGAACCGCTGGTTACATCCCCGCTGATAGTAAGTCCTGAGTTTTCGCTCAAACTTTTTACAGTTGTATTGCCCCTTGCATTAATAATGTTTGTTTCGTTTCCATCGTTTCTAACGCTTCCTGAAATATTGATGCTTCCGTCCATATTGTATATATCAAGAAGCCCATTAGCGTTGTATACTCTTGCTTCATTGCCGATATTTATACCGTCATTGCCTGAAACTCTATTTTCAAATTTTGTAAAGCTGTTTCCTGAGCCTAAGTTTACGACATTACCGTTAATTTTAATTCCTGCGCCCTGACTTAATTTACCATCGCCCCAGCCTGCACTTGTGAGTGTTACTTTTGCTCTTTTGCCGTTTGCATATTGGCTGGTTGGCTTTTGGTTTGAGGTATTAACTAAGGCATCGAATAATTGTTGTGCTTTATTATCATTAAGGATTAAGTCTTGTGCAACACCTGCAAATATTCCGCCGCCTTCGCCAACATTTATGCTGCCGGCGTGTATTGTTGCATCTCCTGCTGTGAATACTTTACCGTCAATTTTTACGACTGCATCGCCGGCCCCGGCTGCACCTGTAGCTTGCCCGTTTGCCATGCTTGTTTCAAAAGAATTCCATGTTGCAGCATTCAAACTGTTTGATAAAGAGTTGTATTTGTCCGGTGAAGGTGTATACATGCCTAAAGAACCTACGTTCAATACACCCGATGCTCCGACTACAACCCCTTTAGGAGAAACAAATACCGCTTTTCCGTTTGCGAAACCTCCGTCTGCATTCATTGTATTGATAATACCGTTAATATTGAATGCATTGTTTTGCATCAAGTTGACAAATGTATCCATTTGTCCTGTGTAAATAAGGTTTGCTATGTCACCTTCAGATAAGTTGAATACGTCGTAACTCCTAAAACCAACATTCCCGTCAATTGATGTCGGGTCAATGTTAAATGTTCCGCTGCCGCCGGCTGTAATACCGGTAATCTCAGAGCCAAAAGCATTCAAACAAATTGTTTGCTGCATTACAAACAATCCTGTTAATAATGCCGATACAATTTTTTTGTTTTTTCTACTTAATCCCGCCATGGTCTTAATCCTTTCATATATTAAAGTTTTCATTTATTTTCTCGTTAGCACACATTTTGTGTCATGACATAGCTTACGCTCTGTAATTAATAACGTCATTTTTTCCTAAAAACTGAAGTATTTTTCGAAA
>JAFUUT010000380.1 GCA_017477685.1 bacterium
CTGATATGTGATTACGGTAATATATGCAGGTTTTCTTATGTCTACAGATACAATGCCATAATCCTTTTCTTCCAAAAAAGCACTGCAAATTCTGTCACGCCACTGATATCTAATAGTATTAGTCGGAGCAAGAATAAGAGTCGGTTGATTTAATCTTGCAATAACTTCGATGCCTAATGTAGTCTTTCCCGCCCCGGGAGCCGCAACAATATGCAGCTTCTTATCAAGCAGGTGGTACTCCAAATTATCTAAAATACGCTTTTGATAACTTCTCCAACTTCCTTTAAAATGCAAAAACTCGGACAAACTCCCCCCTTAAATATTTAGCTTATATCCTCCGCCATAAATCGTTTCAATATATTTTTTTCCCTCGGATATTTTGTCTATTTTACTTCTTAAATGTCTTATATGAACTCTTATAGTTTCTACATCATCATCAGGAGAATATCCCCAAACCTCTTTGAGTATTTGAGCAGATGAAACCATGTTACCATAATTTTGGAATAATAAATTAAAAATATCGTATTCAATCGGGGTTAACTTAGCTTGTTTGTCCCCGATTCTGACACTGTATTGTTCAGGCAAAAGTGTTATCTCGCCAAGAGTTTGAAGATCCCTTACTGAAGCAGATTTCGGAATTTGTCCCGTACGTTTAAGCAATGCACGAACACGAACCTTTAATTCCTCTATTTCAAAAGGTTTCACCAAATAATCATCCACCCCGATATTAAAGCCTGCAACTTTATCATTTAACTGTGACAGAGCTGTAAGCATTATAATCGGAATATCTTTCGTTTGAGCATTCTCTCTAATCCTTTTTGCTACAGTATAACCGTCAACCTCAGGCATCATAACATCAAGGATAATCAAAGAAGGTTCTTCCTGCTTTGCCAATGCAAATCCCTTTATCCCGTCATATGCCTGTACGACACTATAACCGCTAAGTTCTAAATTGACCTTTATAAGCTCATTTATTGCGGTATCATCATCAACTACTAAAATCTTATTACTCATAGTATTATTCTACAATAAAAGAATATTTATGTCATTTTGTAATTAGGATAAAAAATGTTCATAAAACTTAATATTTGAAAAGAACCTAAAACGGACTTATACTGTCAAATATCGGTATTTACTGATAAAAAGATAAAAAAAATACTAACAAAAATTTTTTTTTATTATATTATTTATAGGTGTAAAATATACATTTTTATAAGGAGATAAACAAATTGACATACTCAACTTTAGACGCATTTAACGCAAACCCTGACATGGCAGAAATACATCTTGGCAGACATGTACTTGCCGAATTTTTTGAATGCGACCCTAATACGTTAAACAGTATTGATAAAGTAGAAAAATATATGATGGAAGCTGCATTGGAATGCGGCGCAACAATTGTTCAAAAATGTTTCCACATGTTCAGCCCATATGGAGTTTCCGGAGTAGTAATCATTTCTGAGAGCCATTTGGCTATTCACACATGGCCGGAACTTGGGTATGCGGCAGTTGATTTGTTTA
>JAFUUT010000381.1 GCA_017477685.1 bacterium
AAGTTATACTCCGTATGCAATTCAATATATAGCTCCTGTAATAAGAAGCTATCAGGGCAAGTCAATATTGAATTTCCCGCAAGGGACACAGCGAACTGTGGTTGAAGCTTATGGTGCGTGGAAAATTTCAACAAGTTCAAAATATTCCACACCGGATGATTACAAAGATGTAGAAAAGGTTATAAAATAATATGTATAAATGTAGTGAATGCGGAGCAGAATATGAAGTAAAACCGGAATATTGCGATTGCGGAAATGACACCTTTGAAGAAATTGCTCCTGCTCCTTCGGTTCAGACGATAAATAAAGATGAAAAATTTATAGTTAATACACCGCAAAAAAAATTAGAACGTGAGATTCCGAAGTTCTCCCCGAAGCCTGCGCCAAAGCAACAATCATATAATTATGAAAAAATAAAAAACTTTTTTGACCCGATTTCGACAATTTTGTTTTTGTGCTGTATAGGTTTTGCTATATATATTACATTAATTGGTTATGATTTTAATAAGCCTGTCGAAACAGTGGAAAAGGAACAGGTTCAAGAAGCTGCGACACCTCAAAATATCCCGTCTGTTGATGCGTTCTGGGATAATACACCGGTTTCTCCCAAGGTAGTTCCGGTGAAACGGGTTGAGGCGGCGCAGGAATCAAGAATTGCTCAAGTGGTTGAACAGGTTTTCAAGCCGCAAAAAGTGCAAACTCCTCCACCGGCTAAACCTCAAGTGACTCAGCCGAAAGCTTCGAGTGTGCAGGCAAAACCTAAATCTTCGCAAAAAACGGTGCAGACCAAACCTGCATCTGCAACTTCCGTAACTACAGGAGCAAAATCTGTAGACAAAAAAACGGCATCTAAGGTGCAAACACAAAACCAAAATAAAGCTGCAACGCAAGTTTCCTCTCAAAGTACACAAAAAGCAGCTTCTTCGGCGCAAAAGACTTCTTCTCAGTCATCCGCAACTCAAAATTCTCACGGTATTGATTTGGCCAAGATAGTAAGCAATAATAAAAACTATTCAAATAATACTCAATATCCTACAACAAGCAATACTGCTTCCGTTGCGAAGTCTTCATCGACTTCGCAAACTCAAAAAACGCAGCCTGCTTCATCGTCTGCAGTGCAAAGTTCACAGACAAAATCTTCTTCGCCAACAGTGACAACGCAGACCTCAAAGCCTGCTGCTCAAACTCAAAGTTCTAAACCTGTTGTTGCTAAAACTGAACCAAAGCCTGTTGATCCTGCTGTTTTGAAACAAGAATTGGCAAATTATAAGATATCACTTAGAAATACAATAGGTAAAAAAATTGATTTCGCGCGTGTGGTTGGGGACGGAGAATGTGCTTTGTCTTTTAGTTTGGATTCCTCCGGCAGATTGTTGAATCGTAAATTTACAAAACAATCTTCTAATGTAACATTGAATGATGCAGTCTTTTCGGCTGTAAATTCAACAACAAGGTACAATCCGCCGCCTGCAGGTTACAAGAATGAAACTTTGAATTTGAATATTCGTTTTTACAATGGTAATTTCAGCATTTCGTTAAATTAGTTTCATATTGACTTTTTAGAGTGTAGTATTTCTCTTTTTCTCGCCAGCCAAAGATATTTGCAGGGTTTCCGCCGGCGATTGCAAGCGGCGGAATTTCTCCATGTACTACTGCGCCTGCTTGTATAATTGCACCCTCTCCTATTTTAGCACCTGGAAGGAGTATGGCTCTTGCACCTATCCAAACAAAATCTTCTATAATTGTTGTTTTTTCTATAAATTTGTCATCATATGGCAGTGCTTTGCCTTTGTAATTGTGGTTGTCTGAAATAATTAATGAGTCAAATCCCAGTATGCTGTTATTGCCTATAATTACTTCTCCATTTCCGCTAATGTGCAGGCCGTTTAATCTTACATTATTTTTTATTATTGTTTTTTTGTTAACCGTTGAGAATTTTCCACAATATAGATTATTGCCAATATATTTTGCACGGTGGCGAATTTGTATAGTATAGCAAAATTGTCTAAATTTTCTTCTAAGTTTTTTATTTGGTATAAGGCTTGCAATAATTTTAATCATATTAAAATCATACTATGCTTTATGTACTATTGGTACGTATATTTTACAAAAATTTACGTATACACTATACGTAAATGCAGAAAGATTTTTATAAAATTTTAGGAGCAAATATAAAGCAGCGTCGTAAAGCATTGCAAATGACGCAACAAGAGCTTGCAGATAAAATTGGAATATCCTTGAATTTTATGGGTAAAATTGAGGTTGCATTTTCCAGACCTTCTTTAGACACATTGATTATGATAGCAGAAGCTTTGGATACAACTGTTTCTGATTTGGTAAAAATGAATTAGTTTAGTCGTATTCATTAATAAATTCGTAATTCTGCTGCGGAAGTGCCGGAGAGTTGACTTCTGTCGGTTGAGAGTTTAGCGATCTTGTCATTACAGTTGAAAAATCTCCTAAATTATTAATATTATAGAAGTGTCCTCCGGTTGTTGAAGCTAAACAAGTCAATTTGCTTGAATATGATGATACAAGAACTACATCAATGTGAATATCAGAACGCTTTTGCATAAGACGCCTTGCAAATTCGCACGGATCGCCGCCGCAGTTTTCTCCGCCGTCTGTTATAAGTACGATTTTCTTTGGTGTTGTAGAATCAAAAGCGGCAAAATCTTGATATGCTGCTCTATCCAGAGCATATACCATAGGGGTTGCACCGCCTAAATCTACAGATTCCATTCCTGCAAGTATATCTCCGACATTAGCATTGGATATTCTTGTTACTTGCTGGGTCGCAGCACATGCTCCTGTTGTTGAGCCTGTCGGACCTTGCTGGGTTACTACGCTTATTTTCTTACCTTTTTTTATAATATTCTTTACTTCTTGTACGGTGTTAACTGTAAAAGAGTTGCTTCCGTAATTATCGTGTCCAAATACTCTAAAACCTATATTTGTGGATGGCGGGATTTGGGATACTATAGTAGCCATGCTTCTTTTAGC